>JANMVY010000183.1:0-6904 GCA_031393535.1 Actinomycetes bacterium
CGCACCTTCGAGATGTACCCGAGGGCGCTGTTCCAGACCGAAGTGACCGATATGGTATGGGACGAAGCGGCCAGCCGTTGGCAGGTCACGACCAGCCGCGGCGACCGCCTCTCGGCCCGCTTCGTCGTCATTGCCGGTGGCGTGCTGCACAAGGCGAAGTTGCCGGGCATCGCGGGCATCGAGACCTTCACGGGCCACGCCTTCCACACCAGCCGCTGGGACTACGCCCACACGGGTGGCAGCGCCGAGGCCCCCATGGAGAATCTGCGCGACAAGAACGTCGCCATCATCGGCACCGGCGCCACCGCGGTGCAGGCAGTACCAAAGCTGGCCGAGACCGCAAAGCACCTCTTCGTGTTCCAGCGCACCCCGTCGGTGATCGGGTACCGCGGCCAACGCGACACCGACCCCGAGTGGTTCACGCAGATGACGAGCAAGCCGGGTTGGCAGAACGAGCGTATTGAGAACTTCACGGGAATGATCACGGGCAAGAACCCGGCGGTCGACCTGGTGCAAGACGGCTGGACAGAGCTCCTCGGCGTCGACACCCGCAAGCAGGCCGCCACGCCCGACGAAGCAGAGATGCTCGAACTCCTCGATTTCCGCAACATGGACAAGATCCGCGCGCGCGTCGATGAGATCGTGAAGGACAAGGCCACCGCCGAAGGGCTCAAGCCGTGGTACAAGCAGAGCTGCAAGCGGCCGTGCTTCCACGACGACTACCTGCCGGCGTTCAACCGTTCGAACGTCACGCTGGTCGATACCGACGGCCAGGGCGTCGAGCGCGTCACGCCCGCCGGTTTGGTCGTGGGTGGCCGCGAGTACCCCGTCGACGTGCTGATTTTCGCCTCGGGCTTCGAGATGGGCACGGCCTACGCGCATCGGCTCGGCTTCGACCCGAAGGGCATTGACGGCGTGTCGATGTCCGACGCGTGGGTGAACGGTCCGTTCACGTTGCACGGCATCCACGCGCACGGCTTCCCCAACCTGCTCATGAACAGCGCGACGCAAGGCGGCCAGGACGTGAACTTTGCGTTCACGCTCACCCAGACAGGCAAGCACATGGCCTACACGATCGCCCGTTGTCTGCACGAGGGAATCGTGCGAGTCGAGCCGAACATCGACGCCGAAGAGGACTGGAACAACGTCATCCTCGCGACGCTCGCGTCGTACGGCGCGTACCACGCGAACTGCACGCCCGGTTATCTCAACAACGAGGGCCTACCACCCGACAACCTCGTCGCGGCCGCTCGCAGCGGCGCCTTCATGGGCAGCGCGCTCGATTGGGTCAAGTACCTCGAGGCGTGGCGTGAGGAAGGCTCCATGGTCGGGCTCGAGTTCGTGCGTTCTCGCTGACCCCGGTCGCGACGACGTTGCACCAGCGGCGTCACAGCCGCTCGGGCAGCCTTCAGGCAACGTCGAAGCGATCGAGATCCATCACTTTGTTCCACGCAGCCACGAAGTCGGTCACCAGCTTCTGCGGTGCGTCGTCCGCGGCATAGACCTCGGCGATGGCTCGCAGCTGTCAAGTAGACGATTGAGTCCGTGATATGGCGCCGGGGCCGTCGCTCGGACGGCGACGCCGGCGGCCGGGTTCGCCCCTCGTGTCACGGTCTCGGCGGCTACGCCATGATGGCGGATGCACAAGGGACGGGAGGCCTGATGACCGCACGTGGTGACCTGAATGTCAAGGCGCGCTATGGCGGATGGGTGCTCGTCGCCGGCGCATCAGCCGGGCTCGGCGCGGCGTTCGCACACGAGTCCGCACGCCTCGGCTTCGACGTCGTGCTCCTCGCTCGACGCGCCGACACGCTCGAGGGCACCGCGGCGTCGATCCGCGCCGAGCACGGCGTTGCGACGCGCTGCATCGTCGCCGACCTCGCACACGACGACATCGCCGAGGTCGTCGCTGCCCAGACCGTGGACCTCGACGTCGGCGTGCTGGTCTACAACGCAGCCGCCGAGCTCTACGGCCCGTTCCTCACCCTCGACCACGACGCGCATCGCACGAACATCGCGGTGAACTGCTATGCACCCACGGTGCTCGCCGAGCACTTCGGCGCCCGCATGCGCGACCGCGGACGCGGCGCGATCGCGATCGTGTCCTCGCTCGCCGCGCTGCAAGGCACCCGTTACCTCACCATCTACGCCGCGGCGAAGGCCTACGAGCTGATCCTCGCCGAGGGCCTCTGGGATGAACTTGGCGACCACGGCGTCGACGTGCTGGCGTACGTCGTCGGTGCCACCGCCAGCTCCACCTGGGAGGGCCCGGCACCCGACGCGTATACCGGCGCCGAGGAGCTCTCGGCCCTCCAGGCCCGCATCCTGCAACCGGCCACGCCACACGATGTCGCAGCGCGCCTGTTCACCCTTCTGCCGCACGGGCCCCGCCAGTACTCCAACCTCGCGGACGAAGCCGCCGCGCACGACGGCGCCGCCAAGCCCCGCGCCGAAGTCGTCCGGGCAATGGCCGCCGTCACGACCGGCCTCGCCCGCTTCGCCCATCTCCAAAAGCCACCACAACGACGCACATAGCGCGGCGTCCACGAACGATCGCGCCGATGGGTTTGCGCGGCGTTGAAGGGCACCGTTGCATGGTTCGATCCAGAGTCAGACCGGCAGGTGCTTCGCTCAGCCGCAGCAGCCTGGAGTGGGCCCTGCGCCGAGGGTGACCGGCTCGACATGTGCCGAGGGGGCGCAGCACTGTGCGATGTCGCCCGCGGCGAGGATCGAGTTGGTCATCTGCTCGGCGTCGCCGGTCTTGACGTAGAACTCCCACGGTGCACCGTCGGGGTCATGAACCCAGGTCTCGGTCTTGAGGGCGTAGCAGCACATCGTGTCGTCGATACCGGTCGTCTCGACGCCTTCGGCCGACAGGCGGGCCTCGGCCGCCATGACCTCTTCGCCGGTCTCGACCTCGACACCGAGGTGGTTCAGGGTGCCTCCCCCGTTGCCTTCGATGAGCACCAACTTCAGGGGCGGCTCGACGATGGCGAAGTTCGCGTAGCCCGGCTTGCGCTTCGCCGGCTCGGTGGCGAAGAGCTTCGAGTAGAACGCAACGGCTTCGTCAATGTTCGAGACGTTCAGGGCAAGTTGGACACGAGACATTTGGGGCTCCTCATAAATCGACGATTGTCGATGTAGTGATCATAGCGATACATCGACGTTCGTCAATGTTCTGGCGGGAAGAAACCGCGACGAACACCGATCTCGCACGTGACCTGTCGTTGCCAACCGCCCATCAGAGACGAAGCGAGGCTCTGCTTTAAATCGTCGCACATTGACTCAGTATTATTTGAGCTATATTGTCCACCCATGGACAAGGCTTCGCTGGGGTTGCGAGCGGCGCGACACGCCGCCCTGGGCGACCCGATGCGATTGGCGATCGTGGACGAGCTCGCCGTTTCGGACCGCGCGCCCGTCGAGCTGCGCCATCGAATCGGGATCGAGTCCAACCTGTTGGCGCATCACCTCGATGTGCTCGAAGGCGTCGGGCTGATCAACCGGTCCCGCTCGAGTGGCGACGGGCGGCGGCGCTACGTGCACCTCCTGTGCGATGTCTTCGACGTGGTCGGGTCTCGCCCGAGGGTGCGGGCCCGCCGAGCGCTGTTCGTGTGCACCCACAACTCGGCACGTAGTCAGCTGGCAGCCGCGTTGTGGCGCAAGATCACCGATTCCCCCGCCGCCTCAGCCGGCACCCATCCCGCTGACCGCATCAACCCCGGCGCGATCAGCGCGGCCCGACGCGCCGGCCTCGAGCTCGAGGCGACAGGTCCGCGTGCGCTCTCAGCGGTGAAGCGGATACCCGATCTGGTCGTCACGGTGTGCGACCAGGCCCACGAGCAGCTCGACCTCCCGGAGCACTGGTTGCACTGGTCGGTTTCCGATCCGGTTCCGGTCGGCACCAAGGCGGCGTTCGACGCGACCGTCACCGAACTGCGCGAGCGCATCCGCTCCGTGATCACCAACGCGGGGTCGACGGCGTGATCGATCCGCTGCACCCCACCGATGCCGAGCTCGCGGTCCAACCCGAGACCGGTATCGGCGAGCTCCGGCTCGACCTCGCGCGTCGCATGGTTGGCGAAGCAGTCGGCACGTGCCTGTTGATCATCGCCGTGGTCGGCTCGGGCATCACGGCCAGTCGCCTCTCCCCCGACGACGTCGGCCTGCAGTTGCTCGAGAACGCGGCGGCCACCGCTGGTGCGTTGATCGGGTTGATCCTGATGTTCGGCGCCGTTTCCGGCGCGCACTTCAACCCGATCGTCACGCTCGTCGACCGGCTCCTCGGCACCATCTCGATTCGCGACACTGCGCTCTACGCACTCGCGCAAACCGCCGGCGGTTGCATCGGAACGATGATCGCCAACCTCATGTTCGAGCTCGACGCGATCAACGTGTCGAGCAAGGTCCGGTCGTCCGGTGCGTTGTGGCTCTCCGAAGTCGTCGCCACCATCGGGCTGTTGTTGGTGATCCACGGCTGCGCGAGAACCGGCCGCGCATCTGCGGTGCCGTTCGCGGTCGGGGCGTGGATCGGCGGCGCCTACTTCTTCACCTCGTCGACCAGCTTCGCCAACCCCGCGGTCACCATCGCTCGCACCCTGTCGGACACCTTCGCGGGCATCAAACCCTCCTCCGCACCGATGTTCATTGCGATGCAGGTGCTGGGCGCGCTGGTCGCCTATGGCTTGATCCGGTTCCTCTACCCGCACAACCTTTCGGAGATCGACGATGACTGAAACCCACCGCCCCGAGGTGCTGTTCGTGTGCGTGCACAACGCAGGCCGGTCGCAGATGGCCGCCGCACTGCTCGCACATCACGGCGGTGACCGCGTCGTGGTCCGTTCCGCCGGCACCGCACCCGCCGAGACCATCAACCCGGCGGTCGTCGAGGCGATGGCCGAAATGGGCATCGACCTGCACGCCACCGGCGCGTACCCCAAGCACCTGGACGAAGCCGCGGTCGTGGCGTCCGATGTGGTGATCACCATGGGTTGCGGCGACACGTGCACCTTCTACCCCGGCAAGCGCTACCTCGAATGGGAACTGGCTGACCCCGCCGGTCAGGGCGTCGCCGCCGTGCGCCCGATCCGCGACGAGATCGACCGCCGCGTCCGCGCACTGCTCCACCAACTCATCCCCACCCCCGTCTGAGCCGCACAGAGCCCTATTCGGCGGTCGTGGTGGACGGAGTGCCATCATGACCGCCGTGGACATCAACGACATCGAATCCATTCGTCAGCTGAAGGCCCGGTATTTCCGCCTCATGGATCAAAAGCGTTGGTCGGAGTGGCTCGATGTCTTCACCGAGGACGTCGTCATCGACACGCCGATCGATACCCCCGGTCAAGACCCCATCGTCGGCCGCGAGAACTTCGTCGCGTTTTTGGCGCCCATCCTCGAAGGCGTCATCACCTGCCACCACGGGCACATGCCCGAGATCACCATCACCGGCCCCGACACTGCCGAGGGCGTGTGGTCGATGGAGGACCGCCTCGACTGGCCACCCGAATCGGGCGGAGCGACAACGTTGGGTACGGGCTGGTACGAGGAGCACTATCGCCGCGGCACCGACGGCACGTGGCGCATTGCATCGTTGACGCTGCGCCGCATCCGCATCGAATCAAACGGGGTGCGGGTGTACCCACCGGCCTGAACGGACAACGGACGCACTGGCCGATGGCCTTCGACAAGCTCGCGACGTACCTCGCAGCACGGCCCGAGCAGTAGCTCGACCGCGGCCCGTCGAGAAGCGCGGGTCCTACCGCGCGGGCGGCGCATCGGCGCGGCGGAGGCAGGTACCCGTGGACGTTCCCTCGGGACCGCTCGTCGACACGGCTACGACAGAACCGACCGCTCCGGATTCCGCGTGCACGGTAAGCGGCGCGGCGCCATTGCGGATGACCCGGATGCCGATCCCGATGGTCGGATCGCCGTCGACATTGCGCAGGGTGGTGACATCTCGATCGGACGCGTCCTCGCCGATGACCACGCCCGTGGGGCCGATGTCCATGGCGAACGACGCGTGGTCACCGCGCAGCCGACAGCTGTAGTTCCACTGAAGCGGTTCTGGCTCGAGCGCCGACGCGGCGACCACGGCGCCCGAGGTGACCGCGAACCCGGCGACGATCGCAGCCGCGCAACGCGCCGGGTGACGGCGTGACGCTCTCATCGCACCACGGAACGGCCACCGAAGGCGAGCGATATAGCCCAACGGGACCGCGTCGACACCGGCCGCGAGACCGTACGACTCGGGCCACGACCGCACGGGCATGTGCAACGTACCGAAGAGCCGGTCGACGATCGGGCACTGGCCCGCGAAGTTCGAGTCATGGTGCGCGAGATCGGCGCTGTGATGCCAGTGGTGGAATTCGGGCGTCGCGATCACCCATCGGATGGCAGGTAGATGCACGCGCACGTTGGCGTGTACGAACAACCCCTGCGCTCGACGCAACACGAACGCCGACACCACCATCGGCGGCGACAGGCCGAGCGCCAAGAGCGGAATCGCGGATGCGGCCTGGCCCAACGCGGTGTCAAGGACGTGGCGCCGGTTCGGCGCAAGCCAATCCATCACCGGCGACGAATGATGCACCGAGTGCAACCGCCACAGGAACGGGACCCGATGCATCGCGCGATGGCCCCAATAGCCCGTGATCTCGCCGAGAACCGCGGCCAAGATGAATCGAAGACGCGCGTCGACCAACGTGTCGAGGTCCGCCAGCAGCGGTTCGAGAAGCGGGACGAGAACATACGCCACGACTGCGACGAGTGCGCCCGCCAGAACCTGGTCGACGACGAAATGCACCACGTCGACCGCCCAGCCACGCCGAAAGACGCGCTGCTCCACCACCGGCCAGCGTCGCTCCAGCGTCACGAAAACGGCGCCGAGCACGACCAGACCGAT
>JANMVY010000190.1:0-17978 GCA_031393535.1 Actinomycetes bacterium
TCTGCGGTATTGGAGAGCCGGTTTCGGAGCGGCAAGCTCGTTCACCGACTGGCACAGGGATTCTTCGCATAGCGATTGCTTTTGCGATTGTCCGTTGTGCTCATTACTTGTGTGTGACGGCACGGTACGGCCGAGTGCACATGGCACCCGACGACGCCGTGCAGTCCGCACTGGCTTTTTCGTCCTCTATTCCGTTTTCAAGGAGCGCGTTGCCGGGTCCACACCGAAGTGGTTGCCCGGGCGCTGCCACCCGTTCGGGTCGCACTGAACGCGACGTGCCGAAGCGGGCTGCTCAGAGTACCGAGCGCACTGCGTGGTGTCAAGCCACTCGGTGCCTACCCATGGCGTGCGGCCGGAGCCGCAGTGCCATGCGAGGGAGCGCAGGTGGTTTCCCCCCGTGCGCACCTCGGTACCGTGTCTGCCCACCGGAGCGGGCTCGATGAATGTACATACAGCGCTCGGTTCCACCAACCCCTCGGCGCAAAGAATTTCGGCGGCGAGACGACAGTCGGTGGCGGTTCAGCCGACCACGATCAGGTAGACCTGCCGCTTGCCTCTCCTGACCAGCAGATATCGGTCGTGCGCGAGGTCACCGACGTCGATCGTCGCGCCGACCCCCCCGGGACGGATGCCGTTGACGGTGTAACCGTTCTGCTCGAGCGTTCGCCGTGCGTCGGCCTTCGAGGACGCCGCTCGACACGCGACCAGGAGATCGATGACTGCGTGCGACGACATCAACTGGTCGCGTGCCAGCCACGTGGTCGGCACCTCGTCGGCCAGAGCAGCGAGTGCTACGGCCGAGGGTGTGCCCGCCGACCGACCGAACGCGATGTCGGTGGCCTCGGCGGCGGTCGCCGTCGCGTCGTCGCCGTGGACCAGCCGCGTTACTTCCCCGGCGAGGCGACGCTGGGCGTGACGCCGTTCGGGAGCGTCGCCATGCGAGACCATGATTGCCGCAACCTCGCTGAGCGGCAGGAGGGTGAGTTGCCAGAGGAACTTCTCGACGTCTCGATCGTCCACCTGCATCCAATACTGGAAGAACGCGTAGGGCGATGTGCGTTCGGCTGACAGCCACACCGCGCCCGCGGCGGTCTTGCCGAACTTCGCACCGTCAGCGCGCGTCATGAGCGGCCAGGTAAGGCCGTGCGCGGTCGGCAGACCCCGCCGACGGACGAGATCGATGCCCGCGGTGATGTTGCCCCACTGGTCGGATCCCCCGATCTGGAGCCGACAGCCTCGGTGCTCGGCGAGCCAGGCGAAGTCGAATGCCTGCAGCAGCATGTAGCTGAACTCGGTGTACGAGATGCCGTGCTCGCCGTCCATGCGGCTGCGCACCGAGTCCTTCGCCACCATCTGGTTGATCGTGAAGTGCTTGCCGACCGTACGGAGGAAGTCGATCACCGACATCGGCTCGGTCCACGTGCGGTTGTCGACGAGCTCCGCCGACGAAAGACCGCCGTCGAACTCGAGAAAACGGCTGATCTGCTCCTTGATGCAGGCGACGTTGCGGGCGAGGGTGTGGTCGTCGAGCAGGTTGCGCTCGTCGCTGCGCCCACTGGGGTCACCGATCATTCCGGTGGCGCCTCCGGCGAGCGCGATCGGCCGGTGGCCGGCGAGTTGTAGCCGCCGCAGTACGAGCAGGCCGATCAGGTTGCCCGCGTGGAGGCTGTCCGCTGTGGGATCGCACCCGTAGTAGACGCTTGTCGGTCCGGCCGACAGCAAGGCGGCGAGCTCGGCGCGATCGGTGCTGTCGTGCACGAGGCCTCGCGCAGCGAGGTCGACGAGGATCGCGGCGTCGGTCATGCCCGCAACTCTGGCCGACCGGCGCGAGGCTTTCCAACCCATTCGCGTGACGGAGGGCATTCTGTCGATACGCGACCGCGATGAAATCGCCCATCGGTGCCACCGCGCACGCCGGCAGGGCGGCGACAATGGGCCCATGCATCGGCGTTCGTTGGCAGTGGTCGTCGCGCTCAGCGCGATCGTGTCAGGGTGCGCGTACCGCTACGAGACCCAGGACCTCGTCGAGTCAGCCCCGCCAGCCGTTGCCCAGTCGTCCTTCATGTACGACTCCAAGGGGAAACAGATCCTCCTGTTGCGCGCGCCGGAGAACCGGGTCTACAAACGAATCGAGCAGATCCCACAGGTGCTGAAGGACGCGGTCGTCGCAATCGAGGACGAGCGGTTCTATCTGCATAAGGGCGTCGATCTGAAAGGCCTCATACGGTCGGCACGTACGAACGTGTCCGCCGGCTCGCTGAGCCAGGGCGCGTCGACCATCACCCAACAGTACGTGGGCAACGTGTACCTCGATCGCAGCGACAAAAGTGCGAAGCGCAAGCTCCAAGAGATCGCCCTCGCCCGCCAATTCGAGCAGAAGTACACCAAGGACTACATCCTCGAGCTGTATCTCAACTGGGTGTTCCTCGGCAATGGCGCTAGCGGCGTGCAGGCCGCCTCCAAGGCCTACTTCAACAAGGACGTCTCTGGACTGACGCTGCCCGAATCGGCACTGCTCGCCGGGCTGATCCAACGACCGAGCGACCTCAACCCATACCGTTCGAGCGACGCGTTCGAGGCCGCGAAACGCCGCCGCAACCAGGTGCTCGAGCGCATGCGCGCCAACGACCTCATCAGCGACCAGCGCTACACCGAGGCGATCGCGGCCCCGCTCGTGCTCCAGCCCTATGTACCCATCACGAGCGAACGGTACGAAGCACCCCAGTTCGTCGAGGAGGTGAAGCGGTGGTTCGTCGCGAACCCCGCGTTCGGCGCGACGCAGCGCGAGCGCGAGAAGTTGCTGTTCGAGGGCGGACTTCGCATCTTCACCACGGTCGACCTCGACCTGCAACGAGCGGCGGAGGAGGCACGCAACGCAACGCTTCCGAGCGTTGAAGGGCTCGACGCGGCCGTCGTCACGATGGACCCCGCAACCGGCAACGTGCTCGCCATGGTCGGCGGGAAGGACTTCTTCGGGCCGAGCACCTTCGCGAAGGTGAACCTGGCCGACGGCGATGGCCGACAGACCGGATCCTCGGTCAAGCCCATCGGGCTCGCCGCCGCGCTGAGTGCCGGATGGGAGCTCACGAAGACGTACCGAGCACCCAAGAGCATCGAGCTCGAGATCCCCGGTCTCCGCGAACCCTGGAAGGTGAAAGGCGGAGCGCCCGGTGACGGCCCCGAACCACCCGAGGTCACTTTGATCACCGCGACCGAACAGTCGTACAACACCGTCTATGCCCAGCTGATCCTCGACCTCGGACCGAAGAAGTTCGTAGACATGGCCGCGCGACTCGGTATCACCCACAAGATCGAGCCGGTTCACGCGGCGATCCTCGGCACCGAGAACATGACGATGCTCGACATGGCCACCGCCTTTGGCACGTTCGCGAGTCGCGGTATCCGCCACGACCCGGTCTTCGTGACCAAGATCGCGAACACCGACGGCACGACACGCTATGAACACAGCTACACCCAGACAAAGGCGATCGAGGCAACCGTCGCCGATCAGGTCAACTTCGTGTTACAGGGAGTGGTCAGCCAGGGTACCGGCACCGCAGCCGCGATCGGTCGGCCGGTCGCCGGCAAGACCGGCTCGGCCGAGAACAACGCCGACGCCACGTTCGTGGGCTACACGCCGAACCGCGTCACCGCAGTGTGGGTGGGCTTTCCCGAGGGACAGGTGCCAATGGTGCCGCCGCGCACGCCGATCACGGTGTTCGGTGGCACGTATCCGGCTCGCATTTTCGCCAAGGTCATGAAGGCGGCGACCGCGGCGGCACCCGCGGCGGCCTTCGCTCCCCCGCCGCCCAGTTCCACGTCTACGACCACCACGCTTCTCGGCGAGAGCGTGCCGGTACCCGACGTGCGCGGGCTCACCGCGGCCGCCGCGCAGCAACGGCTCACCGACGCCGGCTTCGCGATCACCACGGTCACCATCGAGACCGCGGAGTTCACCGCCGGAACCGTCGCGAACCAGGCGCCACGCGGTGGTACCGCGGCGCCGAAGGGCGTCAAGGTCACCATCGAGGTCGCGACTGCGCCCAAGGTGCAACCGGTGACGGTGCCCAATGTGGCGGGTCTCAGCCGTGCCGAGGCGCGCAGCCTGCTCGTGGCCGGCGGATTCACCGTGCTTGAGGTGTTCGAGCCGGCACCCGCCGGAACCACGCCCGCGCCCAAACCGGGCAACGTCTGGAAGCAGACGCCGCCGGGTGCTTCGCCGAAGCCCAATGACGGCGTCGTGCAGATCTCCGTGCAGCCGTGAAGGCGGACGCGGGCGACGTGGGTCGCGGTGACCTTCTCGCTGGTGCTCAGAGCGCGAACGAAATGCCGCCGTTGACCGGATAGGTCTCGACGCACGAGATACTTCTTGAGCATCGATTGCGCCTGCGGATTGTCGGGTTGATCCCAGAAACCCTGGGCCAACGGCGTGCGCATGGTCCCGAGCACGATGCTGTTGGCCGTGATGCCGTGGCGGGCCACCTCGTGGGCGATTGCCCGGCTGAACCCGGCTGCACCGGCCTTCGCCGCGCAGTACGCGGCCATGTAGGCCTCACCGGTGCGTCCGGCGTCGGAGACGATCGTGACGATTCGGCCCCACCCCTTGTCGAGCATGGCGGGCAGCGCCGCATGGGTGCAATGCATCACGCCGTAGAGGTTGATGCGGATGTACGGCTCCCACGAGGCAGGGCTGGTGCGCACGGTCGGCTCGAGCTCACCGAAGCCTGCAGTGCCGGCATTGCCCGCGTTGTTGACCAGGATGTCCACGCCGCCCGCGACCGCGATCGCGTCGGTGACCGCAGCGAGGTCGGTCACGTCGAAAGCCGCGGCCGATGCGATACTCCGGCCGCGACGAACGCGATACCTCCGGCCGCGACCAACGCGTCGACCGCCGCGTCGGCTCGGTCGGCGAAGATGTCGTTGACCAGCACTTCGGCGCCGGCGGCGGCGAGGGCATGCGCGATGGCGAACCCGAACCCTGGCCCGCGCCCGTGACGAGGGCACGGTGACCCGTGAGGTCGATTTCAAAGGCCATGCGAAGTCTCTCTTCGGAGTGGAGCGGATCGGTCAGACGATCCGAGCGTCGCACAAATCGGCGATCTCACGCGGCGTCAACCCGGCCTCGGCGAGCACCGCTTGGGTGTGCTCACCGATCTCGGGCGGCGGCGCAGTGGCGGTGGAGCTGTGGCCGTCGATGCCGCGGAGCCGTAGGGTGAGCCGTCGGTCGGTCGGCGATCAGTCGAACGTGACGAACGCGCCGTCGCGCATCACTCGTGAGATTCCGCCGTCGAGACACGCGATGTCCACCGTGGGATCGCCGTCGACCAGCACGAGGTCGGCCAAGCAACCCGGGGCGATACGACCCAATCGATCGGGTTCGCCGAACAACGCCGCGCCGTTGCGCGTGGCCCAGCGGAGCACCTCCGCGGGCTCGATCCCGGCGTGCTCGATATAGACCGCGAGCTCCTTCGCGTACGAACCGTGCGGGGTGATGTTCGCGCCGTAGTCGTCGCCGACGCAGATCATCACGCCGGCTGCGGCGGCGCGGCCGAGGATCGAGCACATGGAGCCGAAGTCCTGGCCAGTCTCGGTGGAAAAACCGAGCGTGTCGGCACCCGGTGTGTCGCCCATGAGCTCGAGGATCTTGAGCGGCAGATACAAGCTCGGCAATACGAACGTGCCCGCGCCGACCAGCGCGTCGATGCACTCGTCGTCGAGCCCGTCAGCGTGATCGATGATGTCGACACCGGCGGCGACGCAGTCGAGGATGGCCTGCTTGTGGGCAACGTGAGCGCGCACTCGCGCGTTCCGGCCGTGCGCCGCATCGACGACCGCACGGAGCTCATCGGGGGCGAGAGAGATGGTGTGCTTGGGGGTGAGCACACCATGGCCGCCGGTCACGTACACCTTCACGATCTCGGCCCCGCGTTTGATCTCGTCGCGCGTGGCTTTGCGGAACTCCTCAGGACCGTCACAGATTCGCACCACGCCCATGCCCGATGCCTGCCACCACCACGGCACGACATCGTTGCTGTCCGCGGTCGCGATCAGATCGCGCGAGGCGGGGCAGACCCGCGGGCCGACTACGAGGCCGGAGCGAATGGCGGCGGCCAGCGACGCGTCGATGTCGAACGCGCAGCTAGCGCCGACGATGCTCGTGAAGCCCGCGGCGAGCGCGAGCCGGGCGTTCTTCAGCGCCTGATACGCCTGATACGCCGGCGGCTTCTCGAGACCGAAAGGAAGCTGGGTGCCACCGACGTCGTGATACGTCGTGTGGAAATGTCCGCTGGTCATGCCGGGCATCAACGTGCGCCCGGTCACATCGACGACGAGGTCATCGACCCCGATGGTCGGAGTCGTCGTGACCTCGGCGATGGTCGAGCCCTCGATCACGACGGCCGTACCGGCCGGCAGGTTCCGGTCGCCATCGAAGACGTTGCCGTTCGTGAAAACTGTCCGTGTCATGTCGCCCCCCGGGCTTTCGTCTGCGCGCGACGCTACGCCCTCCCCGCCCGGGCTGTTCGCCGTTCGAGCGGTAGCCTCAGCGGCGATGAACGACACCATCACCGTCGAACCCTTCGAGGACGAGCGCATCGGCTGGACCACCCAACGGGTGCTCGGCGCAGCCGTCGCGGTGGCAATCGCCGCCTTCTGGGTCTGGGGCTTCAGCCCGTGGGCACCGAGCAGCAAGGCCGACGGCATCCGCGACAAGATGTTCCTCGCCGACGCGAAGCGATCCTGCACGACCATGCAGAATTCCCTCGAGGCGCTGCCCCCCGCGCGCACAGCCGCCTCTGCCACGTCACGATCCGATGTTGTCGCACAATCCGCGCCGATCTTCGCCGCGATGATCGGCGACCTTCGAGTGTCGGCGGCATCGCTGCAGGGTCGTGATGCCGTATTGGCGAGCCAGTGGATCGACGATTGGCAGGCCTACGCACGCGATCGACAGGCGTACGCCGTCGCGTTGCGCACCGATGATCGGGCGCTGTTCACCGTGACCCGTCGCGAGAGCGGACAGATCACGGTGACCATGGACGGGTTCTCGCGGGTCAACGATCTGGCGAGCTGTCTCGTGCCCCAAGACGTCTGACGCGACCCGGCGAACGGGCGCTCACATCGACGCCGCGCGGCGCCCCGCCGCCACGAGTCGATACACGCTCTCGTCGGCATCGAGTTCGTCGAGGTCCTCGACCGAACACCATCGCACGGCCGTCGATTCATGATTGCCGCGCACCACGCCATGCGGTGGGGCAAGGACCAGGAAGCGCACGTCGAGGTGTAGATGCGGCACCTCGTTCGGTGGTTCGACGACGTGGATGTCGATGTCGATCGGGGGCACTGCGACGGTGAGCGCCGCCAGCCCGGTTTCCTCGGCGGCTTCGCGGAGCGCAACGGCAGCCAAGTTGGCGTCGCCGTCTGCATGACCGCCCGGTTGTAACCACTTTCGGAGCTTGGTGTGATGGAGCATCAGGAATCGGTCGCAGCTCGCGTCGTAAACGAACGCGGAACCCGTGAGATGGCCGGCCGCACATGTACGCAGCAGGGCGTCGGCGTGCGCATCGATGAAGGCCAGCACTTCGGTTCTTGTGCCTGCCACCGCAGTCGCACGACACGACGCCACGTGATCGCGTGCGACCACAAGCTCAATACTCGCGCCGAGCTCATGGTGACCCAGGATTCGCATGTTCACCGCCGCGACACGTTGAGGTCGTCGAAAACGTACCAGCGCCACGGCAGGTCGCCGCCACGTGAAAGACCGATGCGCGTCGATGCACCCTGCGCCCTGTGGGGTGACGAGCACCTTGTGCAGGAGGTTGGGCGCGACTTCGCACGGATCAACGCGTGAAGAATGAACGAGGCACGACGCGTTCCGACATCGCTCACCGGAGCCCGTCGCGCACTGACGCCGGCACCAACATCGGGCGATAGCCGACCCGGTCGACGCCGACATACGTGAGGAGCGTCGAAAAGCACGGCGCGTCGTTCACCGACGCCTCGACCGCTACCTCGAATGACGTGGAGCCCCAACGGCGCAGCTGCAGCGACGCCACGAGCTCGTCGCCGAGGCGTGCCGGCGCGTGCCACGTGAGCTCGACCCGCTTCACCATGAAATCCCAGCCCGCTTCCGCCATGGCCGGGACGAGCGGGCGTGTCCACACATCGACCGCGTCGTCGACGATTGCGAGGTAGTGCGAATTGTGCACGACGCCTTGCATGTCGCACTCGACATATCGCACGCGATGACGGTGGATGAAGGCCACGACGCTCAGGCGAGCCGTTCGGCGTCAGCCGCAACGCGGCCTCGAAAGCGCCCCAGCTGAACCGCTACGGCCGCCGGACCCGCGCCGCCTGGCGTGGTGCGCCGTGTCACCGAAACACCCGGCGCGAGCAGCGCCGCAGCATCGCGACCGAGTCGGTCATCTGCCGTGACGAGCTCGGCCAACGAAGCTTCACCTTCGAGCGCGCGTCGCACGAGCGAGCCGACGATCGCATGTGCCTCACGAAACGGCGTGCCGCGCGCGACGAGCAACTCGGCGAGATCGGTGGCCGCGGAGTACGGCGAATCGGCCGCCGCACGCATGCGTTCGTGGCGGAACTGCAGCGTGGCGAACATCCCCTCGACTGCCGACAGCGCGAGCGTGATCTGCTCGACGGTGTCGAACAGCGGTTCCTTGTCTTCCTGCAGATCACGGTTGTACGCGAGCGGAAGGCCTTTGAGCGTGGCGAGCAACCCGGTCAGGTTGCCGATGAGGCGGCCGGCTTTGCCTCTCGCGAGTTCGGCGATATCGGGATTCTTCTTCTGCGGGAGCATCGAGCTACCCGTCGAGTAGGCGTCGTCGAGACGCACGAAACCGAACTCGTCACTCGACCACAGGGCGATCTCCTCGCCGATTCTCGAGAGGTGCACGGAGACCAACGCGAGCACGAACAGCGACTCCGCGACGAAGTCCCGATCGCTCGTGACATCGAGCGAGTTCTCGAATCGGGCCGCGAAGCCCAGTTCGGCCGCAACCCAATCAGGATCGAGCGGTAGCGATGACCCGGCCAACGCCCCTGCTCCGAGGGGCGACACGTCGCAGCGACGTCTTGCGTCCATGAGTCGATCGATGTCGCGCCCGAGTGCCCAGCCATGGGCGAGCAGATGATGGGCGAGCAAAATCGGTTGCGCACGTTGGAGATGCGTGTAGCCGGGCAGGTACTCGTCGCCGGCTTGCTCGGCACGCGTGAGCAGCACGCGCTGGAGGCGCAACACTCGACGAGCGACGTCAAGAAGGTGTGCCTTGGTGAACAGCCGCAGATCGGTCGCGATCTGGTCGTTGCGACTTCGACCGGTGTGCAGCTTGGCACCCGCCGGCCCCGCGATCTCGGTCACCCGACGTTCGACCGCGGTATGGATGTCCTCGTCGGTCGCGGCAAAGACGAACACTGCGGCCTCGAGTTCGGCGTGCACCACGCCGAGCGCGGAAAGCACGGCTTCGCGTTCGTCGTCGCGCAAAAGACCCGCTCGTGCAAGCCCGCGCACGTGCGCACGTGATCCGGCGATGTCTTCACGGAACAGCAGCCGGTCGAAAGGCAACGACACCGTGTACGCGAGCAACTCGTCGGCGGGGCCGGACGCGAAGCGTCCGTGCCACAGCGTCTTGGCGTCACCGATTGCAGATTCGAGATGATCGGGCGTATTCACGGTCGTGGCACCCTACAAGCCCGCCAGGTCACGCAAGAGTGCGGCCACCTTCGGGCCGCCGGCCGAATCGGCAGCCACCACGAGCAAGGTGTCGTCGCCGGCGACAGTACCGATGATGCCGGCAAGGTCCGCACGATCGAGGGCCGACGCAACCACGTGCGCCGAACCAGGGGGTGTCCGGAGCACGACCAGGTTGCCCGACGCAATCACGTCGACCACCCACTCCCCCAGCACGCGGCGAACGTGATCCTCTGGCACCACCGGTGAATGGGTGGTTTCGGGAATCGCGTACACGGTCTCGCCTCCTGGTACACGTACCTTGATGGCGCCGAGGTCCTCGAGATCGCGCGAGACCGTCGCCTGTGTGGCGGTGATGCCCGCGTCGGCCAGGAGTTCGACCAGTTGGGTCTGGCTGGTGACCGCGTGATCTGCCAGCAACTTGGTGATGCGGTGTTGCCGTTGGGTCTTGCTCATCGAGCTGCCTCCTTCTCGGGCCGAGAGGCCAACAGGAACCACAAGAGCGCCCGAGCGGTGTGCATGCGGTTCTCTGCTTGGAGCCACACGCGACTCCTCGGACCATCGAGTACGCCGTGCGTCACCTCCTCACCACGGTGTGCCGGCAGACAATGCAGGAACACCGCATCAGGCGCGGCCCGCGCCATCATCTCGTCGTCGACGGTGTAGCCCTCGAAATCGTGTTGCCGCTCGCCGGCTTCGTTTTCCTGCCCCATCGATACCCACGTATCGGTGGAAACCGCATGTGCACCGGCCACGGCTTCGGCCGGGCGAGCGAACTGCCGCGGCGTCGCACCGGCAAGAGCGAGGCGGTCGAGCTCTGCCTCGGTGAACTCGTATTCGGGTGGAGGAGCGACGCGTACATGCATGCCGAGCATCGATGCACCGATGGTGAGCGATCGGCAGACGTTGTTCGTGTCGCCGACCCAGGCGAGCGTGCGACCACTGAGATCGCCGAACTCCTGCTGCAATGTGAGCAGGTCGGCGAGGGCTTGCATTGGGTGTGCGAGATCAGACAACAGGTTCACGACGGGCACAGTGGACACCGCGGCCATGCGTTCGAGGGTCGCGTGGGCGAACACGCGCGCCGCGAGGATCGCGTGGAAACGGCCGAGCGTGCGCGTGATGTCCTCGACGCTTTCGCGCAGATCGAGGCCGATCTCGTCATTGCGGATTGTGATCGGATGACCACCGAGCTGAACCACTGCCATCTCGGTCGCATTGCGAGTGCGCACCGACGGCTTCTCGAAGAGCAGGGCCGCTCCGCGTCCCGCCAGCACGGGTGATAAGGCAGACCGCTTCGCGAGCTCGAGGACGAACGCGAGCTCTTGCGGGTCGAGGTCGTCGACCTCGAGAAAGTTCCTCATCGCGCACTCCCGTGAAGAACGGAGCCGAGAATCGCAATTGCTTCGTCGATCTCGTGCTCGCTCACCGTGAGCGCGGGCGCCAGCCGTAGCGCGGTGTTGGTGATGCCGTTGAGTACGAGGCCCGCGTCGAGGCACTGCGACGCGACATCCTTCGCCAGCCGGCCGTCGAGCACGACTTCGTCGAGCTCGACGCCGAGCAACAGACCGAGCCCACGTACACCGATGACACCCGGCAGCTCGTTGAGCTTCTTGGTGAGCGACTCGCCGCGCGCCGCGGCGAGCGCGGGCACGTCGATGGATTGCATCACCTGGAGCACGGCGCGAGCCGCGGCAGTGGCCAGCGGCTGGCCGCCATAGGTGGTGGCGTGGTCCCCCGGCTTGAACGCGGCCGCGACCTCGACCTTGGCCCAACACGCACCGATCGGCATGCCGTTGCCGAGTGCCTTTGCCATCGTGACCACATCGGGCTCGATACCCATGTGCTGGAACCCGAACCACTTGCCGGTACGGCCGAGGCCGGTCTGCACCTCGTCGAGCATGAGCAAGATGCCGCGTTCGTCACAGAGTGTGCGCAAGCCCTGGAAGAAGGCCGGGTCGCCCGTGTTCACGCCGCCCTCGCCCTGCACAGGTTCGAGGAGCAGCGCGGCGACCGACTCGTCGAGCACGTGCGCGAAGTCGTCGAGGTCGTTCCATACCGCGTGGCGAAAGCCTTCGGGCAATGGCTGGAACGCCTCGTGCTTTTCAGGCTGGCCGGTGGCGTGCAGCGTCGCGAGCGTGCGGCCGTGGAAGCTGCGCCACGCGCTCACCACCACGTGCTTGCCTCGCCCACCCCACTTGCGGGCGAGCTTGATGGCGCACTCGTTCGCCTCGGCACCGCTGTTGGCGAAGAACACCTGCCCGCGCGGTGCCGCGTCACCGGCGATGAGCGTGTCAAGCGTGCGGGCGACGCCGGCTTGGTGCTCGGTACCGAAAAGGTTCGACACGTGCAACAGGGTGCGGGCTTGCTCGGCGATGGCAAGCGCGACGGTGGGGTGCGCGTGGCCGAGCGAGGTGACCGCAAGCCCGCTCAGAAAGTCGAGATAGCGCTTGCCCTCGGGATCCCACAGTTGCGAACCGTCACCGCGCACGAACATGACGTGCGGCGGCCCGTAGGTGGGCATGATCGGGCACCGCACCATGCCGTCGGGCGCGTGCATGTTCTCAGCATGAGCAGTCATCGAAGTTCCTTGGAAAACGTTGCGGGCGGGGCGCCGAGCATGGCTCGCGTGGCGGCGTCGCCGGATGTGATCATCGTGCCGACACCTTCATCGGTGAACAGCTCGAGCAATAGCGCGTGCGGAATCGTGCCGTTGATCATGTGCACCGAGCGCACACCCGCCTCGGCCGCGTCGATGCAGGCCTGGGCCTTGGGAATCATGCCGCCGCTCAGCGCGCCCGTGCCCAGCATGGCCTGCACATCGGGCACGGTGATCGAGCGGATGAGGCTGCCACGGTCGGCGATGTCGGCGAGGATCCCGTCGACATCGGTGAGGTAGAGCAGCTTCTCGGCACGCATCGCCTGTGCCACCGCGGTGGCAACAGTGTCAGCGTTGATGTTGTATGCCTGCCCGGTCTCGTCGGCACCAATGGTCGAGATCACCGGGATGAATTCTTCGGCGAGCAACCGTTCGATGATGTGCGGGTTCACCGCGGCCACATCACCCACGAAACCAAGTTCGCGATCGCGTGGCTGCGCGCGGATGAGTCCGGCATCGGCACCCGACAACCCGACCGCGAACGGACCGTGCACGTTGATCGCCGACACGATCTCGCTCGACACCTTGCCTTCGAGAACCATGCGTGCGACGTCGAGCGTGACCGCGTCAGTGACTCGCAAGCCGTCGCGGAACTCGCTGGTGATCCCCAACCGCGCGAGCAGGTCCCCGATCTGTGGCCCGCCGCCGTGCACGACGACTACGTGGATGCCCACCGAGTGCATGAGGACGATATCCTCGGCGAACTGCTGCGCCAACGACCTGTCGGTCATCGCGTTGCCGCCGTACTTCACGACGATCGTCTGCCCGCGAAAACGGCGGATGTAGGGCAACGCCTCGACGAGGATTCGGGCGCGGAGCGCGGCGCTGGGTGCGCCAGCCGACGGTGACCGGTCGCTCACGGGTACACCCCGATCGAGTCGAGCCCGGATGCCTCGTCGAGACCGAGCGCCAAGTTCGCGCACTGCATGGCCTGACCCGACGCACCTTTGGTGAGGTTGTCGAGCGCGGCGATGGCTACGACCCAGCCGGTGCGCTCGTCGACCCGCACCGTCACGTGCGCCGTGTTCGAGCCGAGCGTGGCCTTGGTCGAAGGTGACCGTTCGTCGACCACGACGAACGGTTCACCCGCGTAGAACACCCTGTAGTGCTCGAGCAGGTCGGCTGTGGTGAAGGTCCGCATGGGGCGTGCGTAACACGTGGCCAGAATGCCCCGGTTCATCGGCGCGAGGTGGGGCGTGAACAGGATCTGCGCACAGGTCGTCGGCGTTCCGTCCTGGTTGGTCGACAGCGCCTGCTCGATCTCGGGCGTGTGCCGGTGATTCAACAGGCCGTACGCAGTGAAGTCCTCGTCGACCGCGCAGAACGCGTTGCTCGTCTTCGGCGACCGACCCGAGCCGGACACACCGGAGGCAGCGTCGACCACGATGCCTACGGGCTCGACGAGCCCGGCGCGCACTGCGGGCGCGAGCGCGAGCGCCGCGGTGGTCACATAACACCCCGGTGCAGCGATGAGCTCGGCGCCGACGAGTGTGGGCCGGAAGAGCTCGGGTAGACCGAAGGCGAACTGGGCGAGCAGTTCGGGCGCGCTGTGGGCCTGGTGGTACCACGTCGGATACAGCCCGGGGTCCTTCAGGCGGAAGTCGGCCGCGAGGTCGACGATGTGGCGCACGCGACCGCGCAGCGTCGCCACGATCGACTGGGACGCGCCGTGGGGCAGGCCCAGGAACACCAGGTCGAGGCCGTCGGCCGCGCCGGGCTCGTACCGGTCGAACACCCGATCGCGGTAGCCCGCGGCGAGGGACGGATAGAGGTCGCCGATGGACGAGCCGGCCTGGGTGTCGCCGGTGGCGAGCTCGACCGAGAGGTCGGGGTGCCGGGCACACAGCCGGAGAAGTTCGGCGCCGGTATAGCCCGACGCCCCGATGATGCCTACAGAGATCACCCAGGCATCATACATGCAAATGCATACTCATGCGCCCTGTTTCCATCCGACGCCCATGGCGACAACGTACCGTTGTGCCCATTCACGACCACGCCCTGCACGACGCACGCGAGATCAGAGGACATCAGCCGTTCGGCATGACGACGACCTTGCCGGTCACCTTGCGCTCGAACATGTCCTGCACGGCACGTGCTCCGTCAGCCATCGCGTAGGGCGGGTGCAACAGCGGATCGACCCGACCGTCCGCGGCGAGGGCGAGCACGGCGGCGATCTGCCCGCTGAGCGATGCCGGATCGCGAACTACCGATGCCCCCCAGTGCACCCCGACCACGGAATAGTTCTTCAGCAGGATGTGATTCGTCGGGGCAGTGGCAATGCCGGCCACGAATCCGACGACGAGGAGGCGGCCGTTCCACGCCATGCAGCGCCGCACCTGATGAAAGGTGTCACCGCCGACCGGGTCATAGGCGACGTCGACGCCCGCACCGGAGGTGGCCGCGCGGACGAACTCGACCCAATCGGGCGTGGCCCGGTGGTTGATCACCACGTGCGCGCCTAGCGTGCGGCAAGCTTCGGCCTTTTCCTCGCCCCCCGCGACAGCGATGACCCGCGCACCGGCGGCCAGCCCGAGCTGAATCGCCGCCGAGCCCGTACCGCCGCTCGCCCCCGTCACCAGCAAGGTCTCGTCGACCGCGAGACGACCTCGCTCGTGAAGCGCGAACCAGGTGGTGCCGTAGTTGATCAACAGCGCCGCGGCCTTCGTCGCCGCCAACGACGCGGGGATCTTCCACGTGCGACGAGCAGAGACAACCGCGAACTCGCCAAGACCGGGGCCGCCCATCGCCATGACCCGGTCGCCGACTGCGAACTCCGTCACGCCGTCACCGGCCGCGACCACACGGCCCGCCACCTCACCGCCGGGCGTGTAGGGGATCGTGGTCGGTGCCTGGTATTTGCCCTGGCACATCAAGACGTCGGGGAACGCGAGCCCCGCCGCGTCGACCAGCACCTTGAGCTCGCCCGGTGCCGGCTCAGGCTCGGTGACGTCCTCGAGACGCAGAACGTCGATCGGATCGCCGAGTTCGTGCAGTCGCCAGATGCGCATCGCCGGACCCTACTGCGCACACCCGCCCTGCTCTGCTCACAGCGCCGTCGTCGCACCCAGGCATCACCCGGCGAACAACCGGCGTGGGCCGACACCGTCAGGCACGCAGCCTCGCGGGCAGAACCTTCTCGACGGCCGCGATGCAGCGTGCGCGAGTCTCGGCAATCTCGGAGTCGGTGAGCGTGCGATCACCGGCCTGGAGGCGCAGCGCATAGGCGAGGCTGCGCGTGCCCGGAGCGACGCCCGCACCGCGATACACATCGAACAAGGCGAGCCCCACGAGCAGATCGCTGCCGGCCTTGCGGATCTCACGTTCGACGTCGGCTGCGGCGCACCGTTCGTCGACCTCGAAGGCGAGATCGATGTCGCTCGACGGGAAGCGGCTGAATCGGTTGTAGGGGCGCTCGCCGTGCGGCAACGACAATAGGATGTCGAGGTCGACCTCGAGCCACGCGACGCGCTCGGGAACGCCGAATGCATCACACACCGCCGGGTCGATCTCGCCGACCGCGCCGACGACGCGGCCCGCGACTTCGATACGGGCCGCACGGGTCGGGTGCATGCCGGAGATGACCGACGCAACGAGGCGGTCCTTCTTGATCGCGAACGCGTCGACGAGCGCGCTCCACACGTCGACTGCCGCGGGCGCCTCGCGACCGCCCAGTGCAACCGCCACCACCTCGCGTTCATCAGGCAGTCGTGCCGGCGAACGCGCGGGATGGGCGTAGACGTGGCCGACCTCGAAGATCGACAAGCCGGTGTTGCGATGCGAGGCGTTGTAGGACAAGGTCTTCAGCAAACCGACGCGCAGCGACGTGCGCAGCACCGACTCCTCGGCGACCAGTGGATTCGTGAGCTCGATGGGTCTGCCTTCGCAGCCGGCTCGTTCGAGGTCACCCGGCGCGAGAAAAGGCAGGGGCATTGCCTCGTCGATCCCGAGGCCCGTCAACGTGCGCCGCACCCTACGCCGTTCGATCTGCCTGGTCGACAACATGCCGGTGAGTGGCGAACGAGGCACGGTTTTACCGATGGTCGCGAATCCGACGTGGCGTGCCACTTCCTCGATGATCTCGATCTCATTGGTGGTATCGAGACGGAAGGTCGGGATCGTGATGTCATGGTCGTCGCCCACCGCGACGACTGCGAACCCGATGGGTACCAACGCGTGCGCGATCGCCGCCTGGTCGAGACTGGTGCCGAGGATCGCGTTCACCCGCGCGGTGCGCACACGTACTGGCTCACGGGCAGGAGTCGTACCCCGCACGTCGACGACACCCGGCGCGAGCCGGGCGCCGGTCTGGGCGAGTAACTCGGCGAAACGACGCGCCGCGAGGTCGGCGATCTCGGGGTCGCAGCTGCGTTCGAATCGCGCCGACGCTTCGCTGCGCAGACCCAGCCGCTTTGCAGTCCTCGCGATGGTGAGCGGATCCCACCATGCCATCTCGAGCAGCACCGCACGGGTGCTCGCGTCGATCTCGGTACTCAACCCGCCCATGACGCCCGCGAGGCTCACGGGGTGATCGTTCTTGTCGCAGATGACGCCGTCGGTCTCACTGAGGACGCGCTCGGTGCCGTCGAGGGTGACGAGCCTCTCGCCGGCGACGGCCATGCGCACACGCAACACACCATCGGGCACCTTGTGCAGGTCGAACGTGTGATTCGGCTGCCCGAGCTCGAACATCACGTAGTTGGACGCGTCGACCACATTGTTGATCGGTCGCTGACCAACTGCGCGCAGCCGGTGTTGCATCCACTCGGGGGATGGCCCAATGTGGACGTTCTCGATGACGCGCACCAGGAAGCGGCCGCACAGCTCTTGGTCGACGAGCTCGACTCGCACACGCCCGCTCGCGTCGTCGCCCGACTCGCGCACAACCGGATTGCGAATCGCGAATGGCACGCCGAGTCGCGCCGCGAGATCGCGCGCGACGCCGGCGACGGACATCGCGTCAGGGCGGTTGCCCGTGACATCGAGGTCGAACAGAACGTCGCGCTCTTGGCCGAGCGCGTCGCGCAGCGACATGCCTGGCGCGAGCGTTGGATCGAGGATCATGATGCCGCCGTGCTCGTCACTCAGCTCAAGCTCGCGAGACGAGCACAGCATGCCGTTCGACCATTCTCCGCGCAGCTTGCGTTTGGCGATCTCGAGACCGTTGGGCATCACGGTTCCCAGCGTGGCCAGCGGCACGCGGTCACCCACGGCCATGTTGAACGCACCGCAGCAGATCTGCAGAGCCACGCCGTCCCCGGTGTCGACGTCGACGAGCTGGATCTTGTCGGCCTGCGGATGCGGACGCAGACCGAGGATGCTCGCGACGACGATGCCGTCGAGCCCGCCGCCCAGAATGCGCAGCTCCTCCACCGCGAGCCCGAGGTCGGACAGTTGGTCGGACAGAAACACGGGATCGCCCTCGATCGGCGCGAACTCGCGTAGCCAGGAAAGAAGCACCTTCATCGTCTGCCCACTCTCAGAACTGGCGGAGGAAACGCACGTCGTTGATGAACATCTCACGGAGATCGTCGACCCCGTGGCGCATCAAGGCCAGGCGGTCGATACCGAAACCGAACGCGAAGCCGCTGAACTCCTCGGGGTCGACCCCGCCCG
>JANMVY010000206.1:0-6617 GCA_031393535.1 Actinomycetes bacterium
CGCGGCTCACGGCGAGCACGGACGCTCGCGTGATCACTGTGACGAGCGGCGGCATGTACAGCGCCGGCCTGTCGATGCAGAACCTGCAGAGCGACCAAGGCGAGTACAACGGCACGCAGGCGTATGCACGCGCGAAGCGGACACAGATGCTCCTCACCGAAGAATGGGCGCAGCGCACCGAGTCCACCACCGTCTCCTTCCACGCGATGCACCCCGGCTGGGCCGATACGCCCGGCGTGGCCGTGGCACTGCCCCGCTTCCGGCGGGTCGTAGGTCCGTTTTTGCGCACTCCCGCGCAAGGTGCCGATACCGCTGTGTGGCTCGCCGCTGACCCAACGGTTCCGGCACTCGGTGGCGCCTTGTGGCTCGACCGCCGCCGACGCAAGACGCACAAGCTCCGGCGCACCAAGGAGGGCGACCGTCACCGCGCCGATGCGTTCGCCGAGATCCGTCGACTCAGCGGCCACGTCGGAACCCTGCCGGGCGATTGATGCTCACCAGCACCACCGGAGCGCCGCGATGATCCGAACGGCCCACCATCTTTCGCGGCCGCGGCCAACGAAGGGGTAAATGCCGCTACGGTCCGCGCCGATAGTCACCGCATGCGGGCCACATGTGGAGGTTGCCCTGTGCGTCGAATGGTTCCCCCGCTGCTCGTTGCGGCACTGCTCGCGTCGGGCCTCGCCGGCGGGTTGTCCATCGCGCCCGCAGCCGCGATTCCGACGGGTGCGTCGTGGTCGACGGACTACGCGACCGAAGAGCTCGGCGACCCGTGGGACTTCTCGAACACCGAAGACTGGGACCCCCAGGCACGTGCCGAATCACCCGGGGTCATCGGCTCGGTACGCGACGGAACGCTGCAGTTCGACCAGACGTCGCCGGCGGGTGGTGTGCTCATCGGCTCGGCGCACTACGGCAACGAGTCGCTCCAGTGGGGGCGCAGCACGTGGTTGCACGCGATCGACACGAACGTCTACCGCAAGCTGTCCTTTCGCCTCTATGAACCGTCACCCCCACCAGTGGGTGGAGTCGAGCTATTGACCTGTGGTGGCACGGTCGCGGGCTGCGCGGTGCACTTGAACTTCTTCCCGACCGGCGGCTGGAACACCTACACCATCGACCTGCCCGCCGGGCTCAGCGTGTTCTCGATCCTGATCGTTCCCGGCCCCGACACGCGCGCGGGTTTCAAACTCGATTGGGTGCGCGTCACACGTGCCGGCGGTCAGCACGGCCCATTGTCCGCCGGCACGTCCGAGCCGGTGCCGGTGGTGACCGACCCGAATCGCGCGGGCGGCAGGGACTACGCGGCGACCGTACGCGGCAAGGCGTGGACATTCGACGATGCATCAGATGTGGCGTCTACGTTCGACCTGAACGCCATCAGCTACGCGGGCGGCGCGCTGCACGCATGTAACACCTCGAACGATCCGGCGATCGTCCTCGCAATGGGCGCGGCATTCGACACGAACGTGTACAACCGCGTGAACGCGCGGGTCTGGTACGACGGCACGTTCGGGCTCGCCGACGCCCCCGGAGGCGGCATGGTGGCGCGGCTGCAATGGCATATCGTCGGCACGTCCGGCTACCAGGTGTCCCAGGACATCGTCGTGTACCCCGGATGGAACGACATCGATCTACCGATGCAGACGTTCCCCGCGAGCGCGGTGACCGAGCCGGACCTCGGTCTGGGCGCGGGCTGGGTCGGCGCGGTCGACGAGATACGGTTTGATTTTCACGAAGACCCCGGCACGCGCTGCATCGCGATCGACAGCTTTGCAATTCGCGCCGCCGACGAAGCGCGACCGTCCTTCGTCATCCGTTTCCGTGACGACGCCCGGGGCATCGGCGTACCGGCTCCGGGCACGACGGCCGAGCTCTTTCTCGATCCGAACCAGGGAACCTTCGCCGGCACGCGCATCGCGAGCGGCATCGGCGTCGCGAACGGCGAAAATGCCTTCAACTGGCGCGGGGGATCGGTACCGAAGGGCGTCTACTACGCGTGGGTACGGCTCACCGATCCGGCGGGGCACGTGTCGTCGGCGTATGCAAGCGGACCACTGGTGTACTCGGGCGTGCCCCCGCTCGCGGCTCGAGCCGTGACGCACGCAGCGAGCGGCGCCCCCGCGGGCGTCGCCGCCGTGCTCGCGAACCTGACGATGACGGAGAGCCCCGGTAGCGGGTACGTCACGGCCGACACGTGCGCCATGTTCGGTTCAGGCTCACCGTCGAAGTCGAACGGCAACTTCAACACCGACCAGAACATCGCCAACCTCGGCGTCGTACCCATCGCGTCGGACGGTTCGTTCTGCATCTTCAACGAGAGCCCGGTGCACCTTCTCGCCGACGTGCAGGGGTACTTCTCGAACGGCGGCAACCTGCGCTTCACGCGATGGGGCCCCACGCGGGTGCTGAACACGCGCACCGGCCCCCGGGTGGGGAGTAACACCGTGACGCACGTGAGCTCGGGCGTGCCGGCCGGAGCGACCGCGGTGCTCGTGAACCTCACCATGACCGATGGCGCCCAAGGCGGATTCATCACCGCCGACACGTGCTCAGCGCTGACGCAGCTGCCACCCACCAAGTCGAACGGGAACTTCGTTCCGCAACGCAACGTGGCGAACATGGCCGTGGTGCCAATCGCGAGCGACGGCACCTTCTGCATCTATAGCGAGTCGGAGGTACACCTGCTCGCCGACGTGCAGGGCTACTTCTCGCCCACCGGCGATCTCGGATTCACGCTGCTCGAACCGCGTCGCGTGAGCGACACCCGGCCCGGCCCGCAGCCGCCGGCCAACTCGATCATCACGGTCAACCCCGGCGTCGCCGCCGGTACCGACACGGTGCTCGTCAACATCACGATGACCGAGTCAGGTCGCGGCGGCTACATCACGGCCGACACGTGCAGCGCGTTGCGAACCGGGCTGCAGCAGAAGTCGAACGGCAACTTCACGAGCGGGCAGAGCATCGCGAACCTGAGCGTCGTGCAACTCGACGCGAACGGCACGTTTTGCATCTACGTCGAGCAGGCGGTCGATGTGCTGGTCGACCTACAGGGCACCTTCACCGCGGGGGGACCGTTGAAGTTCACCTCGGTCGCCCCCGACCGCCGCCTCGACACCCGCCAGCCCTGACCCAAGCTCAGCCACCACCCAAGCTCAGCCACCACCCGAGCTCAGCCACGACCGAGCCCGGCCGCCTCTCGCCCGATGGTGGTGGAGTCACCGTGGCCAGTGTGCACGACCGTGGCATCGGGCAGACCGAACAGTCGGTCGCGGATGCTTCGCACGATGGTGTCGTGATCGGAGAACGACCGACCGGTCGCGCCGGGGCCACCGTTGAACAACGTGTCACCGCTGAACAACACCGCGAGCGACGGTACGTGCAGGCAACACCCGCCGGGCGAGTGACCGGGGGTGTGGATCACGTGCACCTCGTCGCCGGCGACGATGAACCGGTGCCCGTCGACGAGCGGCGCATCGACGCGCCGCGCGGCGTGCACCACCTGCCACAGCATCGTGTCGTCGGGGTGCAACAGGATCGGGGCGCCCACCGCGTCCGCGAACTCGGCTGCCGCGTTGATGTGATCGTTGTGGCCGTGCGAGCAGATCAACGCCTGTACCTTGCGACCGCCGACCGCGTCGATGATGGGTCGTGCGTCGTGCGCCGCGTCGAGCACGACCACCTCGTGGTCGTCGCCGAGGATCCAGATGTTGTTGTCGACCTCGAAGTCCGCACCATCGAGGCTGAAGATGCCGTGGGTGACGAGGTGCTCGATGCGCAAGCTCATGGGTGCTACAGCACCACCACGGAGCGAAGGACCTCGCCGCGCTCCATGCGGTGAAACGCCTCTTCGACCTGATCGAGCTCGATGGTCTCGCTCACGAACTTGTCGAGGTCGAGCCGACCTTGCAAGTAGAGGTCGATGAGCATCGGGAAGTCTCGTGTGGGGAGACAGTCGCCGTACCACGATGACTTGAGCGAACCGCCGCGACCGAACAACTCGATCATCGGGAGCTCGATCTTCATGGTGGGGTTCGGCACGCCCACGAGCACGACGGTGCCCGCGAGGTCGCGGGCGTAGAACGCTTGCTCATAGGTCTGGGGTAAGCCGATCGCTTCGATGCACACGTCGGCGCCGTGACCACCGGTGAGCTCGCGGATACGGGCCACGGCGTCCTCGCGGGCGGAATTGACGGTGTGCGTGGCGCCGAACTGCCTGGCCCATTCGAGCTTCGTGTCGTCGATGTCGACCGCGATGATCGTGTGGGCACCCGCGAGACGTGAGCCCGCAATGGCGCCGTCGCCCACGCCACCGCAACCGAAGACCGCGACCGAGTCACCACGGCCCACGTTTGCCGTGTTCATGGCCGCGCCGAGGCCCGCCATGACGCCACACCCGATGAGTCCGGCCACCTCGGGTCGCGCAGCCGGGTTCACCTTGGTGCACTGCCCCGCAGCGACGAGCGTCTTCTCGGCGAACGCACCGATGCCCAACGCCGGTGACAACGCCTGGCCGTCGAGGGTCATCTTCTGGGTCGCGTTGTGCGTGGCGAAGCAGTACCACGGCCGACCGCGTAGGCACGCTCGGCAGTTTCCGCACACGGCGCGCCAATTGAGCACCACGAAGTCGCCCGGAGCGATGCCGTGCACACCGGGCCCGATGGCCTCGACGATGCCGGCGGCCTCGTGCCCGAGCAGGAACGGGAAGTCGTCGTTGATCGCGCCCTCGCGATAGTGCAGGTCGGTGTGACACACCCCGCACGCCTGCACCTTGACCAGCGCCTCACCGGGGCCGGGATCGGGCACGTCGATCATCTCGATCGAGACCGGCTGCCCCTTGGCCTTCGCGACCACACCACGAACCGTGTGTCCCACAGCGATCTCCCCGAAGTAGCAGCAATGGTGGACCGCGCCAAAGATAGTGGCAGGCGATCTCGAACGAGTCAGGGACTCATGTGCTCAGCGGCCGACCGACGGCGCCGAGGGACGGCTCGTGGTCGTCGTCGTTGTGGTCGTCGTCGTTGTGGGCGCACAATCGGACCGGGTAAGGAACGACGCGAGATCGGCCGGGTCCTTCGAACGCGCCAGGGCTTCGCAGGAACCCGGTAGTGGCTCGTCGAAATCCACATGCGGCACCGGGTCGATCGCCGCGCCCGACACGCGGTACTCGAAGTGCAGGTGCGGACCCGTCGAAAACCCGGTGGACCCGACCGTGCCGAGCACCTGGCCCCGGGTGAGCACCTCGCCCAGCGTCACCGAGGCGGCCCGCATGTGGGCGTACACGGTGGCGATCTGGTTGCCGTGGTCGATCACCACCACGTTGCCGTACCCCTCCTCGATCGCTGCGAACACCACCACCCCGGCGGCGGCGGCGCGCACCGGCTGGCCCGCCGTGCCGTCGAAGTCGACCCCGGTGTGCATCCGGAGCTCTTGGAAGACCGGGTGGAGGCGCCGACCGAACGGCGACTCGATGGTGACGGGCTTGTCGAGCGGGGTGCGCACCAGGGGGAGATCGAACACCGGCTGCTGGTTCTTCTGCACGGCACGGAGCACGAAGGTGATGCCGTCACTCTCGCGTTCGAGCGCCCGCAACCGGTCGAGATAGGACTGCTTGCGACTCCGAATGTCCGCGACCAGGAGCATCGTGCGCGCACCTTCCGCCACTTGTGCGTCACGCAACGCACCGGCTGATGTGCGCTTCGCCACGAGGTCGGCGTCGTATCTCGCAATCATGTCACCTTCGGCACGAATGGCCTGCGCGTTGGTGGCGAGTCGATCTCGCAAGGCGGTGACCTCACCTTGCAGCACGCGCACCAGCGCGAGGGCGTCGAGTTGATCGTCGACGATGGCCGAGGTGTACACCCGCGTCGACTCGAGATCGCGCAACTCATGGGCGCCCAGCACCGCTTCAAGTTGCGCGCGACGAATGTCCCCGCTCACGTATGCCGACACGGCACGCACTTCGAGGCGCGTTCGTTGCACCGTGAGCTCTCGCTCGACCTGGGCACGGCGGGCCTCGCCCACCGCGAGCTCGGCCTGCGCAGCCGCGACCTTCGACTTCGACACCTCGAGGTATCCGGCGACGACGCGGACGGCGGCATCGATCTCAGCGATCTGCGCGTCGATCGCGGCGGTCTTGTCGAGCGACACCTGATAAGCGTCGAGGGAAGCCGCCTCGTCGGCCGACGCGTCGTCATATGCCTCGCGGAGGCGTTGTTCGACCGTGGACACCTTTGCGACAGTGGTGGTCGGCGGTTCGAGAGCGGGCACTCCCGAGCCCTGCGCGCCGACTGGCACCACGAGCGCGCCCAGTGACACCACGATCACGCACGCAGGCAAGAGACGACGTACAGCGGCCAGCACCACAGCTCGATATCGACTCGTCGGACACAAGAACTGAGGCGAATGTGCCACAAGCAAAACAAAAATAACTGGTGCGTATCGAAACAACATCAGAGGTCACCAGTGCAACAGCGGGGAAGAGCACGAGGCCACCGATGACCTCCCGAGGCGGAACTGCGGGCTCGGACTCGACGCGCGCTACACGTCGAGGTAGCGCCACACCGCGAAGGTGGACCCGATGACCCCGACCGCCGCGCCGAGCAGGACGAGCCAGA
>JANMVY010000212.1:0-7405 GCA_031393535.1 Actinomycetes bacterium
GCTGCGCGCGGCGGTCGCACTCGTGCCCGACTCGGCTGTTGTGTCGACGTCCTACAACTTCTCGACCCACCTCGCGCACCGCGAGTTCGTGTACGAGTTCCCGAACCCTTGGCGGAACTCGTATTGGGGCGTCGACCAACGCCTCCCCGACGGGCGCGTGGTCGCGTGGCCTCCGGCGCGCGACCCCGCCACCATCGAGTGGATCGCTGTCGACAAGGGCACGCTCGGCAAGGAAAGCCTCGTCCTGTTGGGCGCGGTGTTGGCCGAACCGCAGTGGGAGATCGTGTTCGACCAGGAGTCGGTGGTGGTCGCGCGCCGCCGAAGCTAGAGCGACAGCGTTGCGATCGCGTGCTCGGCAAGTGCGACCACCGCGAGATGCGTGTTCGCACGCGGCACTGTCGGCAGGATCGACGCGTCGATGATGCGCAACGCAGCGACGCCGTGCACGCGGCATTGCGGGTCGACGACGCTGGTGGCCGGGTCGACACCCATGCGGCAGGTTCCGACCCCGTGGTAAAAGGCGGTGTGCTCGACGGCGATGCGCTCGTCGAGGGTCGCATCATCGAGATCGAGGTCGCGTGTGATCGCGTCGGCATCGGTGGTGATGCCCGTGGCCCGCGCGATGCGCGCCGCCATGCGGTAGCCCTCGCGGATTCGGCGGATGTTCTCGGCGATCGCGGCGAACGGCCACGCGATGTGCGCCGCGTCATCGGGGTCGAGCGAGGTCGGGGTGATCGATCCTTCGCCGTCGGGGAGTTGCAGGCTCACGCTCATCGCGATCGAACGCGCACCGTCCGCGTGACGCCGCACGAACGGCGTGATCTGGAGGTCGTTGCCGCGTGTGCTGCCGGGCGCCTGGAGACGGAGGATGCTCTGCAGCGACGGGTCGCGATCGTCGACCAAGCGGGCGTCGATGGGCGTGGCGTAGGTGACCACGTAGTGGTCGGTGACGTGCGCGCCGACGTCGGGCGCGTCGACGATGCTCGTGCCGCCGAGAGCGCTGATCGCCGCGGCCGGCCCGATGCCCGAGCGCCACAGCAGCAACGGGTTCTGCACAACGCCCGCGCACACGATGACCTGGTCCGCGTCGATGCGATTGCCATCGACCAACTCGACGCCACGCGCCCGGCCGTCCTCGATCAGGATGCGTCGCACATGCGTGTCGCCACGCACGACGAGGTTGGCACGATCGCGTGCCGGTTCGAGGTACACGACGAGATTCGACATGCGTCGGCGTTCGACGCGGTTCATCGGGATCGGACCGACGCCGGTCGTATGGGGCGCGTTGTGATCGGGGCAGTCGGCGAAACCGAGGCTGCGGCAGGCGTCGTGAAACGCAACCTGCAGCGGCGCCCAGGTGTCGCGTGGCCATCGCACGATGGGAATGGGCCCACGGTCGCCGTGGTACGGCGCAGCACCGAAATCGAAATCGGTCTCGCTGCGGCGGAAGGCAGCCAACAGGTCGTCGAAGCGCCACCCGTCGGGCAGCGTGACGAAGTCATCGGGCTCGGCACGGATCGCGACGCCGCCGTTCGTCTGCGACGATCCGCCCACCACCCGCCCGCGTGCGTAGTGCAGGCGTCGGTCACGGATCGACGTGACCTCGTTGCCCCAGTCATGGGGCCAGCTGATTGCCTGGGACAGCGTGGCGAGCTCGGGTGGCAGCGTGTCGGCGCGGTAGTCGGGGCCGGCGTCGAGCAACAGCACCTGTCGCGCGGGGTCTTCGGTGAGCCGCGCCGCGAGCACGCTGCCCGCGGAGCCGGCCCCGACGATGATCGTGTCGAATCCGCGCTCGCCGTTCGTTGAACGATTTTGATCCATGGTCAGTCGAAATCGTGCAACGAAGGCTCAGGACAAGTACTTCGCGAAGTCGACCTGCCCGGTCGCGGCACCGGTGATGACGACGTTCTTTCCGTCGTAGCGGAAGATGGCCATGGGGAACGTTCTCCTTGAGGGCGAAGGTACGGGTCAATTCAGACCGAGGTGGGCAAACCGAGGCTGTGGGCCACGTTCGGGCGGCGCAGCTTCCAGATGAAGCCGTCGTAGAACACGTGCATGCCACCGAGGGTGAACACGACGAGCGCGTACGACGTAACGGTGCCGTACTTCTGGAGTAACAGCACGAGCCCGACGATGATCGACAGGTACACCGCGATGAATCCGAGCCGGGTCAGGCGGCGCACGGCGCGCCCCACGGGCGCACCGCCGTCGACCGCCGCGCTCGCGTAGCGCGGCCCGATGCTCTGGTGGACGATGATGAAGTACTCGACGGCGTGCGCGCCCACGTATCCGAGGAACCCGGCGATGGGGTTCACGAGGATGGTCACGAACAGCGCCGCGGTCGACGCGACGTACACGCGTTTGGCTGGGTTGGCCGAAGCACCTCGCCGCCACTCGTCGCGGAGCCATTGCGCGGTGAGCATGAGCACCACGATCGCGATGACCGGGAGCACCCAGCGCGCGGCCGGGCGCAGATCGGAGAGGATGTCGAGGCCTCGCTTGTTGTTGCCCCCGAGTCCGGTGCGGTCGACGCGGCCGGGCGTACGCGAATCCGCGGCAGCCCACACCATCGCGAGTGCGAGCCACGAGAAGAGCATCGCCTTCTCGTGGCGGCCGTCGTCTTGGCCGGATTTACGCCCGTAGATGCGGGTGATGCCGTACCGCTGCATCAGGGTGTGCTCCGCGTTCCACAGCCCACCGACCACGGCGAGCGTGGTGAGGCTGATGTTGCGGGTGACGAACACCGCAACGAGGAACACGAGCGGGCTCCAGGTGAAGATGCGCCGCCGGAGTCGGAAGTTCGTCGCGTCGCCGTAGACGAGCGCGAGCGTGAGCGGTTGATGCGAGAAGGAGAACAACAATGTGGCGCTCACGAACCACGAGAGCTGTTCGGTGCGGTCTTGTAGCGCAAGTCCGGCCACGGCGAACGGAACCCAGCACAGCGCCATCGCGACGTCGAGCACCGGGCCGTGTACCCAGTGGGTGCGTCGGCGCGACGAGATGGTTTCGGTGGCCGGAACGACCTTGCTGACCATGGAGGACCTCGGGTCGTTACCGTATCGCACCTGCGATACGGTGGTCCGGGCGAGGCCTGCCTTCGCTCGTTCAGCCACCGCCGCGCACGGCGCGGGCCGCGTCGCCCAGCACACATGCGAAACCGTTTACGCCGTGCTGTGCCAGGAGCCCGTTGTTGAAGACCTCGACCACGAGGGGCGTGTTTGCAGGAGCGCCGCGGATCACGGTCGTGAAGTCGACCGCGCCGGTGCCGGGCACCTCGCGGCGGTGACGCGTGGCCTGGGGGAAATCGACCGGCCGTTCGTGGGGAGCGTCGGACAGCTGGATGGCGCGCACGTGGTCGAACGGTGCGTCACGCACTGCGCTCCAATGGTGGTGCCAGGTGTCGAGCAGCACGCCCGTGTTCGGAGCACCGCTCGCCGCGACCACCGCGTTCGCCTGATGAAGATCGGCCACGGCAGTGCTGCGCGCGAACTCGACGGTGAGGACCATGCCGAGGTCGCGTGCGCGGTCGGCGGCGCGTCGAACCGCGACGGCACACGCGTCGAACGATGTCGTGCCGCGCGGCCCGATGAGCAGCGCATTGATCGCTCGCGCGCCGAGCGCCTCGGCTGCCGCGAACACCATGTCGGCAGGCGCCTCCTCGAAGTACGGGCTACCCGGGTCGTCGTCGCCGACCCACACGACGAGGGCGTCGACGTCCCACACGAAGAGGCCCGCGTCATCGATCACGCGACGATGCTCGGGGCTCGACCCGTAGCCGGAGCCGGGCCACAACGAGAGCGCTTCGAAGCCGGCGCGCACAGCCGCGTCGACCGCGATCGCCAGGGGCGGGTTGTCGAGCGCGGATGCGGTGAGCACGAGTGGCGCGGTCATGTGGTGAAGTGTCCGCCGTTGACGGCGAGGGTCTGCCCGGTCACCCAGCTCGCACCGGCAGACGTGAGATATGCGACCGCGGCGCCGACGTCGGCCGGGGTGCCGTAGCGGCGGGTGGGCATGGCCTTGAGGACCTGCTCGCGTACCGGGGCGTTGTCCATCGGGCCGAGCGAGACGCAGTTCACCGTGACCCCGAACTTGCCGACCTCGTGCGCGAGCACGCGTGAGAACCCGGCAGCGCCCGCCTTGCCCGCCGCGTAGAGCGACAGACCCGGCGGCACCCCGAGCCGGCCCGCTTCGCTGATGATCGTGACGATGCGTCCGAAGCCGCGGTCGCACATGCCGTCGAGCACGGTTTTCGTGCACAGCAGCACGGCGTGCAAGTTGATGCGCAGGTAGCGGTCCCAGTGCTCGACGGGCATGTCGCGAAAGGACTGGAGCGGCACGCCACCGTCAGGTACGCCGGCGTTGTTCACGAGGATGTCGATGGGGCCGAGCGAGCCGGCGACCGCCGTGCACGCCGCGTGGACCTGTTCCGCGTCGCACACGTCAGCGGTAACGGCCATAGCGCGGCCACCGGCCGCGATGATCGCGTCGGCAGTGGCCTGCGCTCGCTCGGTGTGCAGGTCGTTGACCGCGACCGCCACCCCTGCGGCGGCGAGCGCGTGCGCGATGCCGGCCCCGACGTTACGGCCCGCACCGGTGACGAGCGCGACCCGCCGGGTGGGCGCTGCGGCGTCTGGGGGTACGGCACACGCGCTGCTCATGTGCGGACAGTACCGCCGGTCTACGCTTTTGGCATGACGACGCTCGAATCGGTTCGTTCCTTCGACCGATTCCATCGCTCGCTCGAGGCTGCGGTCGCGGCGCGCGGGCCGGGGGTGGTCGCGGAGATCGGAAGATCGCAGTGCCTGACCATCACCGTCGACGGCTCGGCGTGGACCTACGCGACCGACGGTGGGCACCTCGTGCTCGAACGCGGCGACGACGGCGACCGCGCGGGCCGCGCAGGCCGCGCAGGTGTCGCCGTGGTGCTCGACGCCGAGGCGTTCGACGATCTGCTTTGTGAGCGCTGGTCTATCTTCGGTCTGTTGTACGCGAACCGGGTATCGATCACCCGCGGCGGCCTCGACTCCTTCGCCCGCTGGGAGCCCGCGTTGCAGCACCTGTGGTTCGACCGTCCGCGTTATGACGACGCAGCGCGTCGCGCGCTCGTGGCCCGCGACGGCTCGCCGCTCGATCTGTCGCGATCGTTCACGCTCGCCGATGCCGACCCGGAGATCGCGCATTTCCTGCACACGGCCGGGTTCGCGGTGGTGCGCGGGGTTTTCACCGCCGCAGAGATTTCGGCGTTCAACATCGAGGCCGCGGCCATGCGTGCCGAGGCCAGTCCGAACGACGGTCGTTCGTGGTGGGCCACCGATGCCGGCGGCCGCGAGGTCTGTTGCCGGCTCACCTATGTGAGTGAGCGGTCGTCGCGGTTCGCGTCGATGCACGACGACGCACGTATCGCACGTATCGCGTCCTGGCACGGAGCGCCGTTGCGGCCTTCGCCTGATCGGCTCGACGGGTATTCCATCGTGATGAAGAACCCCGACGTCGTGCGCGGCCTGTCAGATCTACCCTGGCACCGCGACTGCGGCATGGGTGGGCATGCCGCGTTGTGCCCGTCGCTCAACATCGGCGTGCAGCTCGATCGCGCCGACGCCGCGAACGGGCAACTGATGTTCCTCGCCGGGTCGCACTGGCACACGAACCTGCCCGGTGCGGTCGAACATCATGCCGATTGGCCTGTCGTGCCGGTCGTCGCGGAGCCCGGCGATGTCACCGTGCACTATGCGCACGTGCTCCACGCCGCACCGCCGCCCACCGCGGCCGATGCGTCGCGCAAGACCCTGTACGTCGGGTTCAACAACCCGGCCATCTTCGACATTGTGCCGGCGGGCAAGGGCTACAACGATGTCGTATTCAGCCATGGCGACGGTCGCGTGCGCTCGGTAGACGAACTTTCGTAAACGCGAGGTCGAGCGTCGCCGCACTCACCCCCCGAACAATGCATGCACGATGAAGTCGAGGTGTGGTTCGAGCTTGGCGCGGATCGAGTCGTCGTCCTCTTCGAGGTAGTCGTGCGGAACGATGAGCAGGGGAAGGTCGGGGAAGCCCTGGCTGCGGGCCACGGCCTTGGCAGCCGTCTCGAACGGCGCGGTCACGATGGTGAGCGACGCGATGCCCATCTTCTCGAGGTTGGCGGAGTCGAGCACACTGCCCGACGTGCAGCTACCTCATTTGGCGAGGCCGCTCACGACTCCACGACAATGTCGATAGCCGTCGAGCATCGCTTTGTCCGCCGGACGCGACAGCACCGGCTTCGCGTCGCGGTGCACCGCAAGCGCGCCCACGCGTTCACGCAGCAGCGATTCGAGCACGAACGAGTACGCGGTGAAGTCGGGCCCGGTCTGGCGGCTGATCTCGTTGATGAGAAAGCCAACGGTGAGGGGCGCGCCCGCGAACCCCGTGCGCGGCGCGAGTGTCGCGGCGTTCGATGCGTCGGTGCGCCCACGCGGGTCGACGAGCTCGTAGGTCATGGGTGGGCCTCCAACGCGTGCGTGATTGCATATCCGCCGAGGTGACCCCAACCGTGGCATACGGCGGCGAACGGGATCGAGTCGGCCCCAGCCACCACCAGGTGGATTGCATCGGGGCCGTTCACCACTGGTACGAGCGTGTCATCGCGCGATTGGTCGACCGATTCCGGCCACCACGTGTACCAATGCGCGGGCGAGTTGTCGGGGCGCAGCGGACCGCGCGGGCGCAGCTCGGCGATGGGTCGGCGAGCCCGTTCGTAGAGATCATTCTGGATGTCGCGCCGCGACCATCCGCAGGCTGCGAGATGGCGCGCCTCGGCGGGCGAAAGGCATACGAGCATCTCGCCCATGGTGTGGGTGTTGTTGCTGCCGCGGTGACGCATCGCATCGGCGATCGCCTCGAGGCGAGTGACCGGCGCGTCGTCGAGGCCCCACATGCTCACGAGAATCGGCGACTCGCAGGCGAAGACGGTGACCGCGCTCGCGGCCGCTGAGTCGCGTGACGCGTGGAACGACTCCCACGGTGTGTCGGCGGCCTCGGCGAGCGTGAATGCATAGCGGCCGGGATGACCGAACACTTCCTTGACGGGCTCGCCGGGTACCGCTCCGCCCGCGTTCCATATCAGCAGCTTGATCGTGCGGCCGATCGCCGCGCTCGCTCGTGATCCGCCGCCGCTGAACACGCTCTCCGCGGTGGCCATGGCGAGCGCATGCACGACCGGGCCCGACACGATGACAAGCGGCCAGCAGCTGTGGGTAGTACACACCACGCCGCGCAGGTTGAACGTCGGTTGGCACATAGCGCGTATCGCGGCACAGATGACCGGCATGTGCTCGGGCCGCGCGCCGGCCATGGCCGCGTTCGCGGCGATCACCTCGATGGTCGCGACACCGTCGCGTGGCGGGATCGTTCCGAGCGAGTGGTCGCC
>JANMVY010000222.1:0-5590 GCA_031393535.1 Actinomycetes bacterium
AGTAGTACATCGTGGTCGATGCCGAGCGACGCACAGTAGGGACGCACCGCATGGAACGGCGAAGCGGTGAAAACCACGCCGAAGACCCAGAACACGGCCTCGATCATACGGTCAACTCCCCGGTTCGGAGCAGGTGGACGAAGGCTGCCTCGTCGAGCAGGGGCACGCCGAGTGCGTCGGCCTTGGTGAGCTTCGACGCGCCCGGCGCCTCACCCGCCACCACGGCTGTCGTGGACTTCGAGACGCTACCGGGCGACTTGCCGCCCCTGCTCTTGATCGCCACCTCGGCTTCGTCGCGGTTGAAGCCGACCAGCGTGCCGGTGACCACGATGGACTTGCCGGCGAGCGACTGCGAGGACGGCTCGACCGGTTCGGGACCGACGAAGTTCACACCCGCGACGCGGAGCTTGTCGATGATGGCGAGATGACGTTCGTCGCGGAAATATTCGGCGACGCTGTGCGCGATGACCGGGCCGATACCGGATACCGATGCCAGCTGGTCCTCGTTCGCTGCGATGACACGGTCGAGGTGGCCGAACGCTACGGCGAGCCACTCTGCGCCCGCGTCGCCCAAGTGGCGGATGTTGAGCCCGATCAGCAAGCGCCCGAGCGACCGATCCAAAGAACCGTCGATAGCCGCCTGGAGGTTGCGGACCGACGTCTCGCCGAAGCCGGCGAGCGAGCGCACCAGATCCCAGTCGAGCGCGTAGATGTCGCCGATATCGTGCAGCAGACCCAGGTCGCAGAACAACCGCACGCGTTGCTCGCCGAAGCCTTCGATGTCCATAGCGGACCGGCCGGCGAAGTGCTCGATCCAACCGGCGAGCTGAAAGGGGCACTCGGGGTGACGGCAGTAGTGCGCCGCGTCCGCGCCCTCGCGCTCGAGCGGTGACCCCAGAGGGCACGGACACATCGTGGGAAAGACCCACGGCTGCGAATCGGGTGGGCGTTCGGCGAGAACCGGCCCCACGACTTCGGGAATGACGTCGCCCGCTTTGCGCACGATGACGAGGTCGCCCGGCCGCACGTCCTTCAGGCGTACTTGGTCCTCGTTGTGCAACGTGGCCATACCCACGGTGGAACCACCGACGAACACCGGGTCGAGTTCGGCGAACGGCGTGGCCTTGCCCTTGCCGCCGATCGAGACGTGGATGTTGCGTAGCCGCGTGGTCTTCTCCTCGGGCGGGAACTTGTAGGCGATGGCCCACTTCGGCGCGCGGCTCGTGTTGCCGAGCGCGCGCTGAAGCGCAAGATCGTCGAGCTTCACGACCACGCCGTCGATCTCGTACGCGAGGTCGTGGCGATGCGCGGCCCGATGATCGATGTACGCCTTCACGGCCGCGAGTTGGTCGACGACACGCAACTCGTCGTTCACCGGGACACCGAACGAGCGCAGCAGGTCGAGCGCGGCGGAATGCGACACGAGCTCGGGCCCACCGGCCACCTCGCCCAGGCCATAGGCGAAGAACGCGAGGTTGCGCGACGCCGTGACCGACGGATCTTTCTGGCGCAACGAGCCCGCCGCAGTGTTGCGCGGGTTCGCGTAACGCGGCTTGCCCGCGGCCTGTTGCGCTTCGTTCAGCGCCTCGAACGCGGCGACCGGCATGAAGACCTCGCCTCGCACTTCGAGCACCTCGGGCGCCCCACGACCGAGGACACGCGGCACCGCAGCGATGGTGCGAACGTTCGCGGTGACGTCCTCGCCGACTCGACCGTCGCCCCGCGTGGCGGCGCGCACCAACCGGCCCCGTTCGTACCGGATCGACATCGCGAGCCCGTCGAACTTGAGCTCGCACACGTAGCGCTGTGCCGCTCCGTCGCCGATGCCCCGGGCGACCCGCTCGGCCCACGCGTCGAGCTCGCCGAAGTCGAATGCGTTGTCGAGCGACATCATGGGAACCGTGTGCCCGACTGGCGCGAAGGTGGCGGTGGCCCGGCCCGACACACGGGTGGTGGGTGAATCGACAGCCACAAGTTCGGGGTGCTGCGCCTCTATCGATTGCGCTTCGCGCAGCCACGAGTCGTAGGTCGCGTCGGGCACCGTGGGCGCATCGTGCTCGTAGTACGCCGCGTTGGATTGGTCGAGGAGATCACGGAGATCGGCGAGGCGAGCAGCCGGATCAGGTGCTTGTGGTGAGGACGGCACGTGGCCGATCGTACCCGCCGAGTATGACAGCTCAGGTTGGGTGTGCGAGCCTTCGCGGCACATGAGCAATCTCCGCCTGTGGCCCCTGCGTCTCTCGTGGATCCTGTGGATCTTGGTGCCGTTCACCACCGGGACGCTGGTCGACGACGCACTGGCGCGCCCTGTCTGGTCGTTCCGCATCGGTGCGAACGCGGCCTTCTGGACCCTATGGGCGATCACTCTTCTCGCCATGCTGGTACCGCGTGTCGAGACGCTCACGTTCGTGCGTGTCGTCGTGCCCGCCAACGTGCTCGTCACCCTTTGGGCGGCGGCGGTAACCGAGGTGGACACGGGAGCGATCATCGCCATCGTCGTTGCGCTTGCGGCCGCAGTGACCATGCTCATCGCACCACTTGGCGAAGCGTTCGTCAACGGATCCTCGTACGGCGACGAACGGCGCTTGCCGCTACGACCGCCGATCGCGACACTCGCCGGGCCCATCCCCCTCGCGTGGACGCTGTGCGTCGGCGGCGCGGCAAGCGGCCCACTGTTGCTGCTCGCCCACGTGTGGATCGCCGGCGCCATCACCACCGCGGTCGGCCTGCCGATCGCGGTGCTCACCGCTCGCGCACTGCACCAGTTGTCGCGACGATGGGTGGTGTTCGTGCCCGCAGGATTCGTGCTGCACGATCACCTCGCGTTGCGCGAACCGGTGCTGTTCCCACGTGTCGACGTCATCGCACTCGGGCCGGCCGCGGCCGACACGCGAGCGCACGACCTCACCGCCGGCGCCGCGGGGCTCGCGTTGCAGGTCGACTTCGCGACGCCGTTCAACGTCGCGCTCACCACCCGCGAAGAAGCGGTCGACCTGACGCCCCTCACGCAGTTCTTGTTCTCGCCGAGCCGGCCCGGTGAGGTACTCGCCGAGGCCGAGCGCCGTCGTCTCCGCGTGACGCGCCGCTGATTCATCTCGTCGCAACGGTGCTCAGCCCCATCTGATCGCAACGGTGCTCAGCCCCATCTGATCGCAACGGTGCTCAGCCCCATCTGGTCGCAACGGTGCTCAGCCCCATCTGATCGCAACGGTGCTCAGCGCGCGGAGCCGCCGCCGAGCACGATGTCACCCGTGGCGTCGTCATACAGCACCACGGCCTGACCGGGTGCCACACGGCGCTGCGGCAGGGCCCAGGTGAGCGTGGCGTTCGCGATGTCGATGGTGGCCGCAAACGCCTGGCCGTGTGCGCTCACCTGCGCCCGCACGGCACCCGACCGCACGGCACCCGACCGCACGGCACCCGACCGCGCATTCGCGTTCCACACCAGATCGTCGAGCACGACCGCGGGGCGATCGAGATCAGCACGCCGACCGATCGTGACGGTGGCCGACGCGATGTCGACATCGACCGCGAAGCGCGGGTGCCGAGTGCCGCCCGCGAGCCCGAGCCCCTTGCGCTGACCGATGGTGACGAGCTGGACCGACGGCACTGCGCCGACCACGCTGCCCTGCTCGTCGACCACCCGACCCGGGGTCAGCTCGAGACGGTCGCCGAGAAACTGCGAACGTCCCCCCGTGGAGGTTATGAAGCACACATCCTGGCTGTCCGGCTTGACAGCCGTACGCAACCCACGCGCCCGAGCGATCGCGCGCACATGGTCCTTGGTGATGTCGCCGAGAGGGAACGAGAGGCGGGCGAGCTGCTCGTGGCCGAGCATGTGGAGCACGTAGCTCTGGTCCTTCGCCCGATCGGCTCCTCGCGCGACACGGCGCAAGCCATGCACGTCGGTGACGACCCGCGCATGGTGACCCGTCGCGACGAGGTCGATGCCGAGCATCGACGCGCGCCGCAGGAGGCGATCGAACTTGAGATGACGATTGCACTCGATGCAAGGATTCGGTGTGCGACCCACGGCGTGCGCGCGCACGTACGGTTCGACGACGTGGCGCTCGAAGTCCTCGCCGAAGTTGAACACGTGGTGATCGATGCCGAGCTGATGCGCGACCCGACGTGCATCGTCGACGTCGGAGATCGCACAGCATCCGGTGTCGCTCTCGCCTCCCCAGAGCTTCATCGTGACACCGACGACCCGATAGCCCTGATCGACAAGCAGGGCGGCGGCGACCGACGAGTCGACCCCGCCCGACATTGCGACGAGTACCTCGGGCTTGGCGCGGCTCATGTGCGCACCGCGAACCGGCGCAGCTGCGCGACCGCGGCAGGGACGGCTTCGAGCGCCAGGTCGACATCGGCGTCACTCGAGGCCCAGCCGAGCGACAACCGCACCGATCCTTGCGCGAGCCGGCGGGGGACGCCCATGGCCGCGAGCACGTGCGACGGATCCTGCGCGCCGCTCGCACACGAAGAACCCGCCGATGCGTACACACCTGCTCGTTCGAGCAGGAACAACAACGCCTCGCTCTCGACATCGTCGAAACAGAGGTGGCAGGAGCCGGCGACCTTGTGGGAACGATCGGTTCGCTCATCGGAAAACCCGACGCCCGTCTCATAGGTGCCCGCAATCGCGCGCTTGAGGCCATCGGCCAATCGATCGCGCAGCGCGCCGATACGAGCAACCGTGGCGTTCCGTTGCTCCGCGGTGAGACGCGCCGCGACCGCCATCGCCGCGATACCGGCCACGTTCTGGGTGCCGCTGCGCAGCTCGTGTTCCTGCCCGCCGCCGAGGAACAACGGCGTGATCGTCACCCCGTCGCGCACCACCAAGGCGCCCACGCCCTTGGGCCCACCGAACTTGTGCGCGCTGATCGAGACGAGATGCGCGTCACGTGCCTGCGTGACAGGGTCGAGCCACGAGAACGCCTGCACCGCATCGGTGTGCAACACCGCGCGAGGTGCGACCTCGCGAACGATCGACGCGACTTCGGCGAGCGGCTGCACGACCCCGCTCTCGTTGTTCGCCAACATCACCGACACGAACGTGACCGAAGCGTCGAGAGCGGCACGTAGTGCGTCGAGATCGACGATGCCGCGCGAGGTCGCGCCGACGACGCGACCGCCGAGTCGCTCGACCGGATGCAACACGGCGTGGTGCTCGTGGGCGACCGTGACCGCGACGCCGCCGTGGGCCTCGTGCACGCCCCATACGGCCAGATTGTCGGCTTCGGTGCCGCCTGCAGTGAACACCACCTCGCGGGGTGCGCAACCGAGCACCTCGGCCATGGTCTCGCGCGCGTCCTCGAGCACCCGACGAGCCGCGCGGGCAAGCAAGTGGGCCCCCGACGGGTTGGCGTACTGGTCGCGTTGCACCGCGACGAACGTGTCGAGCGCCTCGGGGTGCATGGGCGTGGACGCCGCGTGGTCGAGGTAAGCCGGCACGTGGTCCAGGCTACGGCGTCATCCGGCGCCGGCCGCCCGCCGACCCCATGGGCGTCGAATGGTTGACCCGGCGGGCGCGTGCAGCAGACTCTGGCCGATGGAGGGCTACGAGAACTCGCAATACGGGCGCAGC
>JANMVY010000224.1:0-3324 GCA_031393535.1 Actinomycetes bacterium
ATGTCGCATATGTGCTACGATCGTCGCATGTATACCGTCGCGTCCCGGGAGCTCCGGAACCAGACCCGTTCGCTGCTCGACCGCGTGGCGGCCGGCGAGGAGATCGCCATCACCGTCGACGGCCGGCCCGTCGCCCTACTCGGCCCGCTTCCTCACCGCACCCGGTGGATGCCGCGCGCGTCGTTCCTGCAACGCCTCGCGACACACCAAGCCGACGCCGCCCTACGCGACGAGCTCACCGCCCTCGCCCCCGACACCACCGACGACCTCCCGCTGTGACCACACGCGCCATCGCCGACACCTCGATCTTCATCGCCGACGAAACCGGCCGACCCCTCGACGCCGCAGCACTGCCCGACGAGCTCGCGGTCTCGGTCATCACCATCGGCGAGCTCCGGGCCGGAGTCCTCGCCGCGACCGACGTGACCACCCGAGACCGCCGGCTTCGAACCCTCACCGCCGCCCTCGAGCTCGACCCGATCCCGATCGACACCACCGTCGCCGAGCACTGGGCGACACTCCGCGTCCTGCTGCGTGAGCGCGGCCTTCGCATGGGCGTCAACGACTCGTGGATTGCCGCCACCGCTCTCGCCCTCGGCGTCCCCGTCCTCACACAAGACGAGGGCTTCCCCGCGCTCGACGAACTCCAGGTACTCCGCGCCTGACACCGACACGGTGAGCGATTACCGCGCAGCAACAGCATTCAATGCTGAGCAGGAACAGCATCCAACGCTGTGTAGGAACAGCATTATCGGTGCTACGCGCTACAGTGGGCCGGTGGACTACCGGCCTCGGTTGATCGATGCTCGCCTTGAACGGGCGCTTGCGGTGTTCTCCGCCGTCTCCCTCGTTGGCCCGCGCGCCTCGGGCAAGACCACGTCCGCCTCACGTCGCGCCGCCTCGGTCGCCCGCTTGGACGAACCGGCCGCGGCTGCCCTCTTCAACGCCGATGTTGACCGGGCGTTGGCCGGCCGGGCGAAGCCCGCGTTGCTCGACGAATGGCAGGAGATCCCGAGCGTTCTCGGGGCGGTCAAGCGAGCCGTCGACCACGACCGTGCGCCGGGTCAGTTCCTCCTAACCGGCTCGGTCTCGGCCGAAATGGACAACGCCACGTGGCCCGGCACCGGCCGGGTGATACGACTCACGATGGGAACGATGACCCAACGCGAACAACGCGGTCTGGTCGACACGCGTCCCACCATGCGCGAGCTCCTCTGTGGCGAGGTGTCGATGCCGCCGAACCCACCAGACCTGATCCACTATGTCGAGCTCGCGCAACGCGGTGGGTTTCCCGAGGCCACGATGCTCACCGATCATCGAGACATTCGCATGTGGCACGACAGCTACGTCGAACAACTTGTCAACCGCGACGCGATGCGCATCGCCGACGGGCGCGACGCGGCACGGTTGCGCCGTTACCTCCAAACCTGGGGGCTCAACTCGGCCGGCATCGTCGATGACACCACGATCTACGCGTCAGCCGGCATCGACCGACGAACGCATCTCGCGTACGAACAACTGCTCCGCAATCTGTTCGTCGCCGAGATCGTTCCCGCGTGGACCAGCAACCGGCTCAAGCGACTCGTCCTGGCGCCGAAGCGTTACCTGTGCGACACCGGCCTGATGTGCGCCGCCTCACGCATCGGCCGTCTCGACATCCTCGAAGACGGCAACCTGCTCGGCCGGGTCATCGACACCCTTGTCTTCAACGAGCTCCGCCTGCACGCCGCCGCCGACGACGAGCCGTGTTCTTTGCATCACCTGCGCACCGCGGGCGGACGCCAGGAGGTCGACCTCGTGATCGAGTTCGATGGCGGCCGGGTGTTCGGCATCGAGATCAAAGCCACCGCGGCGCCCACCGCCAAAGACGCGCGGCACCTGCGCTGGATGCGCGCCGAGCTCGCGTCGGCGTTCGTCGGCGGCGTGGTGTTCCACACCGGTCCGGAGATCGTCCGGTTCGACGACAACATCGTCGCGCTTCCGATCGCCGCGCTCTGGGGCGCACGCGCCTGAAGACGCACTCACCGCGACGTCGGCTCCGGGGAGCCGCCGCCGTTGAGCATGGTGTCGGTGAACTCGAGCAACCGAGGCGCGAGTTCGAGCACGCGGCACCAACGCGCGGGAAGACTCGCCAACCCGAACCGGGCACCGAGTAGCCCGCCTGCGATCGCGGCGTTGGTGTCGGTGTCATCACCGAGCGAGATCACCGCGACCAAGCCTTCTTCGACGTCGGGCGCATTCAACACCGCCCCCACCGCGAGTCGCAGCGACCACAACGCGAAGCCGCCACGCGGCCCGGCGAGGTCGTTCGCGTCGCGGCATCGGACCGCGTCGTCCAACGCGTCCTTCACGTGGGGATGCTGCTCGTTCTTGCACAACAACGCGAGCGCGGGTTGCGGATCGGCGCCGTGGATGAGCAACGCGGCGAGCTCGCAATAGGTTTCGCAGGCGGCCAGACACACCGGATGCGCGTGCGTGATCGCCGACAACGCCCGCGCGTCGACTCGACGCCGCTGCGGCTCATCGAGCCGCGCCACTGCCACCGGCCTCGTCCGCCTCAACGACCCGTTGGCCTGTGACCCTTCGTCGCGGTTGCCGCTGGTCGCCGGGTCACCGTCGCGAGCCAAGCGGGCCAGCGCAGCACGCGTGGTGCCGCCGATGTCTCGTGGCCCCGAGCGGCACCACTCGACCATGTGGCGGCCCGCCGCACCAACGACGTCGTCCATGTCATCGAGGTACCCCTTGGCGATCGCCCAGGTGAGGTCGGTGTCGTCGGTGGGCTGGCCCGGTCTCCACCCGAACGGCCCGCCGCCCACGATCTCGCGCACGCCCCCCGGGGATCGCCGGGCGATCGTGGCCGCGTCGTCGAACTCGACGCCGGCGCCCAACGCGTCGCCCGCGTGCACACCGATCATCGCCCCCGCGGCACGATCGAACCTCGCATCACCTGCCATCACACACTCCATGACGCGGCCGGGCCAACGCCATCACCACATCACCGCGCATCGATGGGACGATCGAGCGCCGAGAGCGGCGCCAGCCCGTGTGTATGCATCATCATGCACACGCGAACTCAGGGCTGACCAGGTACTACGCGAACCCCGTGGGCCACTGAACCCCGACCATCGGAGAGGGGCCAGCTCGGTCAGCCGTAGTGGTATCGGGCCTGAAGAATCACGATGTCGTCGCCCTCGACCAGATACACGAGCCGATGCTCCTCATCGATGCGCCGAGACCACGCCCCGGCCAACGCGTGGCGCAGTTGCTCGGGCTTGCCGATCCCCGCGAAGGGGTCGCGAGCGATGTCATCGAGCAGCAGAGTGA
>JANMVY010000231.1:0-6202 GCA_031393535.1 Actinomycetes bacterium
TGGCCGTGCCCCATCGCCGTCGATCGGTCCTGCTTGTCGTTGTGCTTGTCGTTGTCCGCCACGAGTCGACCTTCCCGAATCTGGTTCCGAGTGTTCTAGCAGCAGACCGCACCGCGTCCTCGGCCGGACGACCCTGCGACCTTGTGACAACGCCGAGCATGGGGAGAACCCGTCACCGTCGGGCAATGCGCTCACGGGCATCGCGCCCGACCCCGTCGAAACTGCCATGATCGGCCGGTAACGGACAGGACAAACGGTGCACATCCGACTCGACATCAGCGACCACATCGCCACCATCACGCTCGATCGCCCCGAGGTGCGCAACGCGCTCACCGTCGCCATCGTCGAGGACATCGCCCGCGTGGTGACGCAGTGCGAAGCGCGCGATGACGTGTACGTGTTCGTCCTGACCGGTGCCGATCCTGCGTTCTGTGCCGGTTTCGACCTGCGCAACATGGCTGGCGAAGACCACGTGGCACAGGCGGCGCGCCTGCAGCCGCTCGACGCACGCTTTCGTGCGTTCCCGCCGCACCGCAAGCCGATCATCGGCGCGATCAACGGAGCTGCGGTCACCGGTGGCCTCGAGCTGGCGCTCGGCTGCGACTTCCTGGTTGCGTCGGATCGCGCCCGCTTCGCCGACACCCACGGCCGAGTCGGGGTCATGCCGGGTATGGGGATCACGGTCCGCCTCCCGCAGCTCGTCGGCATCGACCGAGCGCGCTTCATGAGCCTCACCGGCGATTTCATCGATGCGACGCGGGCATACGAGTGGGGCCTGGTCACCGAGGTCGTGCCGCACGAGCGACTGCTCGGGCGCACGCTCGAGATCGCCTCGCACATCGCAACGGTGCCAACGCGCAACATCGCCGAGTTGCGCGATCAGTACGACGACATCACCGCTCGGCTGGGCGAGGACGCCTGGAACGCGGAGAACGCCCGTGCCCGGGCCTGGATGTCGCGCGACTTCGACCAGGCGCGGTTGCGCAGGCTGCGGGCCGAGATCATCGAACGCGGACGGGCCCAACAGTGAGGGTCTATGCGGGAATGGACCCGCGCATGCCGTTGCGCGAGGTCGGTGGGTACGCGCGACGCGTCGAGGCAATGGGCTACGACGGCCTCCACGTCGCCGAGACCGTCCACGATTCGTTCATGGTGGCGGCACTGGCGCTCGAGCACACCGATCGCATCGTCGTGCGTACGAGTGTGGCCCTCGCGTTCGTGCGTAGTCCGTTGCTCACGGCCTATGCCGCGTGGGATCTCGCCGTGATGTCAGGGCAGCGCTTCCAGTTGGGCATCGGCACGCAGATCCGCCAGAACATCGAGGATCGCTACGGAATGCCGTGGAGCGCGCCGGTGCCGCGGCTTCGCGACTACGTCGGCGCGCTCGACGCATTGTTCGCGTCGTTTCGCACCGGTGAGCGTGTTCATCACCCGGGTGAGCACTATCGCATCACCCGATTGCAGCCGTACTTCAATCCCGGACCCGACGCATCGATCGCGGCCCCGCCGCTGTGGCTCGGTGGCGTCAACCCGCAGATCTGCCGGTTCGCCGGCGAACGCGCCGTGGGTTTCGTGACCCATCCCACGAACTCGAATCCGCAGTATCTCGAGACCATCTGCCTCCCGAACCTCGCAGCCGGGCTCGCCGCCGCGGGCCGATCGCGCCATGACATCGAGCTGGTGGTCGGGCTCCAGATGATCACTGGCGCGACCGCGACCGAGATCGCCGCGGAGCGCGAACGCCAACGACGGCTGTTCGCGTTCCTGTATTCGACGCCCGCGTACCGTCGCACCCTCGAGCTTTACGGCTGGGACGATCTCGCGCCGCGTTTGCAAGCGATGATCCGGGCCGATCGATGGGACGACCTCCACTTGCTCGTCACCGACGAGGTGCTCGAGGCACTCGTTCCCGCAGCCCGCTACGAGGACCTGCCCGCGTTGCTGCAGGCCCGAGTGGGCTCACTCGCCGACGGCGTGATGCTGCCTCCGCCGTCCGATCCCGCGCACGACACCCACGTCGCCGACGTGATCACCGGGCTCAAACACGTCTGACGCTCTCCCCGGTTCTTCTTTCGATCAGGTACGCGCAGGCGTAAGGTGGTCGGGTGCGGGGCGGTACCGCGCCGTGAGGGGGAACGCGCATGACGTATGACCTGGTGATCCGCAATGGCACCGTCATCGATGGCTCGGGGCGACCACGCGTGCGGGCCGACGTCGGAATCGTCGGCGGCACGATCGCCGCGGTCGGCCGCATCACCGAGCGCGGCACCGACGAGATCGACGCCGACGGTCACTTCGTGGCCCCTGGCTTCATCGACGGTCACACGCACCTCGATGCACAGGTCTGCTGGGATCCGCTCGGGACCTGCTCGTCGTGGCACGGCGTGACATCAGTCGTCATGGGCAACTGCGGCTTTACCGTGGCACCGGCACGAGCGCACGAGAAACACCTGGCGTTGCGCAGCCTCGAACGAGCCGAGGATATCTCGTCCGAGGTCATCGCCGCGGGAGTCGACTGGCAATGGGAGACGTACGCGGACTACCTCGGCGTAGTCGACCGCCTCCCGAAGGGCATCAACTTCGCCGGCTTCGTCGGGCATTCGGCCCTGCGGCCCTACGTCATGGGCGAAGCGGCATTCGAACGCGTGGCCACCGACGACGAGCTCGCCGCCATGCAGCGCGAGGTCGCGTCCGCGCTGCGCGCCGGCGCGATCGGGTTTTCGACCTCGCGCTCGCCGAACCACGCCACCACCACCGATCGTCCCGTTGCCAGCCGCGTCGCCGACTGGCGCGAGGTACAGGCGTTGGCAGGCGTCATGCGCGACCTCGGCGGCGGGATCTTCCAGCTCGCACAGGAGCAGTACGCGGACCCCGACCTGAACCAGGAGTACCGCGACCGGCTCACCCAGCTCGGCGTCGACACCGGACGACCCATCTTGTTCGTGGCCGGCGCGCCGGCGCACGACCCGGCCAAGGTCAGAGAAACCCTCGACTGGATCGAGACCTCGAATGACATCGGTGGCCGGCTCGTCGGCTGTGTGCACACGCGCGAATTCATCTCGGTCATGGGATTTCGCGTCGGACTCCCGTTCGACAGCCTGCCGAAATGGAAGCAGTTGCGCGCTCGCTCGCTCGAGGAGCAACGCGCCGTGCTGGCCGATCCCTCGTCGCGCGCTCCCTTCGTCGAAGAAGCCATGGGGGGCGGCTACCGAGGCGCGATCGGCGCGGAGATCCGCCCACCGAAATGGGACCTGCTCCGCGTGTTGCACGACCCGAACGGGCCGTGGAAGACGGTCGCCGAGCTCGCCGCGCAACGGGGCACCACCCCGGTCGATGTGATGATCGACGAGTCGCTCGCCGCCGACTTCGACCGCTACTTCGCGCAGCCGTTCGCGAACTTGAACCTCGACGCCGTGCTCACGTTCCTCCGCCACCCGCACACCGTCATCGGCATTGCGGACACCGGCGCGCACGTGAGCCAACTGCTCGACTCGTCGATCCCCACCCACCTGCTTTCGTACTGGGTGCGCCAACGCGAAGCGTTCACCTGGGAAGAGGCCGTTCGCATGCTCACGTTCGACCCGGCGAGCACCTGGGGGTTCCACGACCGCGGCCTGCTGCGCGAAGGCTACGCGGCCGACATCGCCGTGTTCGACCCGGTAACGGTCTCGCAGCGGTTGCCCGAGACCGCATATGACCAGCCGGGTGGCATGCGGCGGCTCATACAAAAGGCCGACGGGTATCTTGCGACCGTCGTGAACGGCTCGGTGTTGCTGCGCGCCGGCGAGCACACAGGCGCCTTGCCCGGCCGCGTGCTCCGCGGCCGCGTCGCCGCCAGCTGAGCGGCCGCGTCGCCGCCAGCTGAGCGGTGGCGGCTCGCACCGCCGTGCCGCGTGTAGGGCACGGCGGCACCCGCGTTGCAGAATGCGGCGCACCACCGAAGGGCGACCATGAACAACGCGCAGCGACTCGTCGGAACCTACCGTCTCGTGTCTTTCGAAAACTTCGCCGACGACGGCGAAGTGCAACGACCCTTCGGCGACACGCCGCGCGGCTTCGCGATGTACACCGCCGAGGGGTACATGTCGGCGATCTTGATGGTTCGTGACCGTCCGAACTTCCCCGAGGGCGACATCCTCGCGGCGTCCGACGACGACCGCGCGAAGGCATTCGCGACGTCGAGCGCGTACGCAGGGCGATGGGAGCTCGTCGGCGATCAGATCATCCATCACCTCGAGGCAACGACCTACCCGAACTGGACCGACACCGATCAGCCCCGCGACTTCGACCTCACCGAGACCACCTTCACGCTGTACCCGCCACGCATGTTGATGCAGGGCAAGATTCGTCGCGGCCGCGTGCATTTCGAACGGATCATGTCCTGATCGGCGCGACATGACCCTCACCGGTCCGATCACGGGCGGACACCACGCATGGCCGTTCGCCGCCGCGGCCCGCGACGTCGGTGCATTCGGCTACATCGAGGAAGAGTACTTCCTCGGGGGAACCGCCACCCCCTACACGGCGATGCCCGGTACCTCGCTCGGTCGCGACGGTCGCTGGGTCGTCGTCGAGGACCAACCTCGCCCGTTCCGCACGCGTCTCCTCATCCGACGACCCGTCGATCCGGCGCGCTTCAACGGATGCGTGCTCGTGTGCTGGGCGAACGTGACTGCCGGGTTCGAGGTGATCGAATGGGAGAGCGACGAAGCACTCAACGGCTACGCATGGGCGTTCGTGTCCGCACAGCACGTCGGGTTGCACGGGTTCGGCCCCGACCCGTCGCCCGCGCTCGTCGCCTGGGACCCCGAGCGTTACGGCACCTTGCACATAGACCACGACGACCTGAGCTACGACATCTTCACGCAGGCAGCTGAGGCGGTTGGTCCGCATCGTCCGGTTTCGGACGATCCCGCGGACCTCGATCCGCTCGACGGTCTCGATGTGCAGTACGTGATCGCCGTGGGGTCGTCGCAATCGGCGGCGCGTCTCGCCACCTATCGCAATGCCGTGCAGCCAGTCACCGAGGCGTTCGACGCGTTCCTGCTCGACGTGTACTTCGGAACTGGCGCGCCGCTGGGCGACGACCTCACGATGCGACCCCCGGCCGACCACGACGTTTCGGATCCCGCCCGCACGACCCGGCTCCGCGTGGGTGAGCACCTCTTGCGCACCGACGTGGCAGTGCCCACCTTGATCTTCAACACCGAGTGCGAAGCCGTCGCGTTCTCGCACGTGCGTCAACCCGACGACGACTTCATGCGCCTGTGGGAGGTCGCCGGAGCTTCGCACTATTCCACGCACACGTGGATCACCATGAACGTGAAGGCGGCCCGTGACTACGGCGCGCCGTTCATCGCATCGGTCGAGCCAGGGCCCCATGTCAGCGACCTCTGGGTACAACCCGCGCGCGACGCCGCGCTGTATGCGTTGTGCGCGTGGATCCGTTTCGGTGAACCGCCGGCCCAACAACCCCGCATCGAGATCGACATCGACGACACCGAGGTCGTGCGCGACCATCTCGGCATCGCCCGAGGCGGTATCCGCTTGCCCGAGGTCGAGGTACCTGTCGTTCGGTACCAAGGCACCAATGACCTGCCGGGCCTCGGGTGGCTCGGCGGCTCGGCAGCGCCGATCGACACGCCGACCCTCCGCCGCGAATACCCGGACCGCACGACCTACATCACGCGCTATGAACGAGCCGCGCGCGCCGCGTACCGCGACGGCGTGTTGCTCCCCGGTGACCGTGATGCAATGGTCGAGATCGCACGTCGCCGCGACCTCTGGTGAACATGGGCCGTTTGGCTCATCTCCGGCCCGACCGGGCCGAAAAGACAGACATGGCGATGACTCGTGCATCTGCGAACACCATGGTCGATGCGGCGGCGCCGATCTTCGATGCCCTCGAGGACATCCTGCGCCTCGATCAACCGGTGCGGCCGTCGGTGCGCCGCCGCGTGCGAGCTGCGAACGATGAGGCAATCCGCACCCTGCGCCAACTCGGTGCCGAGGACGAGCGATTGCTGGCTCCTGAAAACGCCCGCCACCTCTGCAATGCGATCGCGCAGCGCCACGGCATCAAACCCCGTTTCATGCTCACGATGCGTGAGCTCGGCGAGCAGCTCGCGCTCGAGTTCGCGTCGGCGCTCATGCCCAGCTCGGTTCGTGCGCGGCTCATCACGAGTGCCGTGCACCTCGAACG
>JANMVY010000233.1:0-7049 GCA_031393535.1 Actinomycetes bacterium
TCCGCGACTACGAGCAGTTCGGCGGACGGGCGCTCGACATCGACCGCCTGCGCTACTTCAGGGTGCTTGCGCAGACTCGTTGCGCCGTGGGCACACGCCGCGGGCTCCTCGCCCGTGACAGTCGCGGCGAGATCGCGAACCATCTGATCTACAGCACACTGCACCTCCGCTTGCTCGCCGACGCGCTCGCCGAGGCGATCGGTTTGCCGGCCACCGGCGATGGCGGCCACGTTGTCCACGCGCTCCTACCCCCCGGCGACAACGGGTGGCTCTTCGACGTCGCGCTCGACGACCTGCGAACGGTGGTGGTGCCGGCGCTCACGCCCGGGTTCGTGCTGCAGCGCACGAAAGGCCTGGCCCGTCTGGTGAAATACCTGCGGTCCGCCGACCGCCTCGGCCCGACCATCGCCGCCGCGGAACGTGACGAGCTTGCGGTCTTGCTCGGTACACCGATCGACGATCTCGGTCATGCCCGCCGCGACCTGTGCGCCCGTCTCGAATCGGGAACCATCGACCATGCCGCGGTGGCCGCCTACTGCCTGCGCCACACCGCGCGTACCACCGAGGTCGCCCGCGACGCGATGGGGTCGCTCGCCGATCGGCGCTACTCCCCCATCGTGTGACCGACCTCGCGCGTGCGGGCCTCGAAAATCAGCTCGCACCCAACCGGGCTCGCAGTTCAGCCTCGAGGTCGAGCAGGATCTGACCCGACCGGTCGTAGCGGATCGGCGCCGCGTTCACCCGTGGTCCCTCCCAGCCCGGGAGCAGACCGCGCTCGTGGCAGAAGAACTGCGCCTCGATGTTGCACCCGTTGAACGCGTCGGCCTCGGGATCGGTGAGAAGCCATCGTACGACCACACCGATCACGTCGGCCGGTGCGCCGTTGTTCTCGATGCCGAACTCGGCCATGTCGGCCGCGATGCGCTCGGTGGCGATGAGATTCGGTTGGACGTTGTAGCAACGGACTCCGGTACCCGCGAGCTCGGTGGCGAGGTGGCCGGCCACGCGGTGAAAGCACGCCTTCGACATGCCGTAGCCGAGACCCCACCCGCCGTCTCCGGGCGCCAACGTCGGATCCGCGTAGCCCGAAGCCGACGAGATGCTGATGAGGGTGCCCGAGCCTCGCTCGATCATTCCCGGCAGCACCATCTTGTTGATGTGCAATGGCGCGATCGCGTTCGCATAGATCTGCTTTTCGATGAGGTCGACCGGCGTGTCGACGAAACGGTCCATGTGCCCGGGGCCGATGTAGCGGCCGTTATGCACGACGACATCGACGCGGCCCCACCGCGCGAGGACCGTCGCCACACACGCGCCCAACGACACCGGGTCCATGAGGTCGGCGGGGACCATCATCGCCCGTGTGCCTTCGGCTTCGACCAGCGCCGCGGTCGATGCCAGGCTGCCCGGCAGCGGTCTGGTGTTCGACTTCTTGAGCGTGGAGCTGTGCTCGCGGGCCTCACCCTCGTGCACCGTACGCGCGGTGATCGCGACGTCGTAGCCGGCACGCGCCAGGTGCTGTGCACACACCCGCCCGATGCCGCGACTAGCACCGGTTATCAGAGCAACTTTTCGGTCGGTCTCGCTCGCCATTCTCTTCCCCCTCGCCCCCGAGACTTCGGAGTGTGCGCAAAATAGATCGAATTCGTCCCTCGATGCGCCGCCGGTGGCGCGAAAGAGCAGTTGTGACGTGACCGAACACCAGGCGGCCCCCCTTCCCGCGTTCCCGTGGCGTGATGGCCCGACGTCGAAACGCTTCGCACACCGTGTCGCCTTGGTCACCGGAGCGGGCGGGGCGGGCATCGGTGGAGCCATCGCGGCTCGTCTTGCGAGCGAGGGTGCGTCGATGGTGGCGGTCGACACCCATGGCCCACGCGTCGAGGCCGCCGCGGCGCAGCTACGCGAACGCTACGACGTTTCGGTGCTGGCCTATACCCTCGACGTGGCCGACCGCGCGGCGATCGATGCCATGCTTGCCGAGGCTACGACGCAACTCGGCCCGATCGATGTGCTCGTCAACAACGCGGCCGTGAACCCGCAGGGCAGCGTGTGGAGCTACGACGCCGACCAGTTCGACGAGGTCATCGACGTCGACCTCAACGCGTGTTGGTACCTGATTCGCCAGACCGTGTGGCCGATGCGCGAACTGGGGCGAGGTTCCATCGTCAACATCGGCTCGATCGCCGCGTACAACGGCGGTCGCGGCCGCGAAGCGCCGTACTCGGCCGCCAAGGCGGGCCTGCACGAGGTCACGCGGAGCGTGGCCATCGAGGTTGGTCCCTACAACATCCGGTGCAACGCAATCGCGCCGGGGCTCGTCATGTCCAAGTTCGTCGAGAAGCATTGGGAACGCTTCCAGGCCGACCGCGACACCACGCCATTGCGCCGTCACGCCTGGCCCGAGGAAATCGCGAACGTCGCCGCGTTCTTGATATCCGACGAGTCGAGCTTCATCACGGGCGAGGTGGTCGTGGTGAGCGGCGGCTCGTTCCTGCGGGCATAGGATCTCGCGCGTGAAGCACCTCGACTACCGCACGGTCGACGCGGACAACCACTACTACGAGACCCGCGACGCGTTCACCCGATACATCGACCCCGCGTTCGCCGATCGTACGTTCCGGGTCACGGTCGCGGCTGACGGTAGCGACCAGATGGCCATAGACGGGCGGCCCTACGTGTTCAGCCCGGCCAAGTTCGACAAGACCAACCCACCCGGGTCACTGCTGGCAAACCTCCGCGACGCGGCTCGCGCCGAATACGCGCGCAGCTTCACCGCCGAGGCCATGCTGGCGGGCTTTCAAAACCGCGATGCACGGCTGCGGCTCCTCGACACCCAGGGCATCGAGGCCGCGATCATGCTGCCGAGCCTCGCCGTGTGCGTCGAGCATCCCATCCGCAACGATCCGCTCCTGACCGACGCGGTCCTGCGCGCGTTCAATCGCTGGCTCGAGGACGACTGGGGGTACGCCTACCGCGACCGCATCTTCGGTGTCCCGATGCTCTCGCTCATCGACATCGATCTCGCCGTGCGCGAGCTCGACCGCGTGCTTGCCGCGGGGGCCCGCATCGTGCACCTGCTCGCCGGCCCGGTGAACGGCCGATCGCCGGCCGACCCGCACTTCGACGCGTTCTGGGCGCGCCTCGACGAGGCTCACGTGCCGGTGGCGTTCCACATCGGCGACTCGGGTTACGCCGATCTGTTCGGGCGAGCCTGGGGCGAGGAGGCGAGCCCTGAGGTTCGCAAAATGTCCGCGTTCGCGTGGGCGTTCCTGCACGGCGACGTCCCGCTCATGCAGACGCTCGGCGCGCTCACCTACCACAACTTGTTCGGCCGTTTCCCGAACGTGAACGTCGTGAGCATCGAGAACGGCAGCGACTGGGTCGACTACCTGCTGTTGCACCTCGACAAGAAGAAGGGCATGGGCCGCCAGGGACCCTGGCTCGGCGGCTACTTCCGCGGTCGGCCGAGCGAGGTGCTGAAGCAACACCTATATCTCACGCCGTATCCCGAGGACGATGTTGAAGCACTCGTCGCCACGATGGGTGACGATCACGTGCTGTTCGGCTCGGACTACCCACACCCCGAAGGGCTCGCCGAGCCGAGCGCGTTCGCGGCGCTCATCGCGAACCTCGACCACGGCGCGACACGCCGAGTGATGCGCGACAACACCTGTCGGCTGCTCGGACTCGCTACAGGGAGCTGAGCCAGTCGTTGGTCGACTCGACGATGTGGCCCATGTCGTCGCTCGTGAGCCCGTGGTGCAACGGCAGTGACAACGCGTTGTTCATCACGCGATCGGCTCCGGGCAGACCACCGGCGGGCTGGCGGTGCGCGATGTTCGCGAAGCCCGGTTGGCGCAAGATGTTACCGGTCCACATCATGCGCGTGGCCACGTTGCGTTCGACGAAGAACTCTTGGGCGGCAGTGCGGTCGATACCTTCGGCCAACAAGAAGGGGTACCGCATCCATGTGGTCTCGAGGCCGTCGGTGGTGCGCGGCGCCACGATCTTGTCCGCGTGTTGCGCGAACACCGCATCGAGCTGGGCCTTGTTGCGGTTGCGGCGTGCGTTGAACTCGGGCAGCTTCTCCATCTGCACGAGGCCGTACGCGGCCATGATCTCGCTCGGCTCGAAGTTGTATCCCATGTCGTCGAACACGAAGATCAGGTCGTAGGGCGTGCCGTCGGCCAGCGGGCCGAAACGATCTTCGCTGCCCTTGCGACTGCCGAACAGGTACGTCTCGCTGCGGCGTCCCCAGCGGCGCCGCACCAACGACTTGTCGAACCAATCGGCGTCGTCGACCGCGATCATGCCGCCGTTGCCCGCCGCCGTCATGGAATGGGATCGGGCGTAGCTCGTGACCACGATGTCGGCCCGCAAGCCGGTGCGCGTGCCACGCAGAAACGTATCGAGGACGTCACACGAGTCCTCGACCACGAGCAGACCATGGGCGTCGGCAATGGCGCGGATACGGTCCCAGTCGGGGCAGTTGCCGGCGAGGTTCGGGGTGAGGATGGCCTTGGTGCGTGGGCCGATCATGGCTTCGATCTGGTCGACGTCGATCTGATAGGTGTCGGGCTCGACATCGACGAACGCGGGCACGATGCCGTTGCGGACGAGCGGCGCTATGTCCGAGGAGAACGTGAGCGGCGACGTGATCACCTCGTCGCCGGGCTCGCATTCGAGCAGGTCGACCGCGAGCCACAATGCGGACGTTCCGGAGTTCACCATGACGCCGTGCGTCTTCGCGAGCAGCGCCGCACCGCGCCGCTCGAACTCGGCGACGTTCACCCCCAGATCCATGATCCCTGACTCGAGCACCTTCACGACAGCGTCGATCTCGCGTTGGTCGTGCACCGGGCCCGCTTCGGTGATTTTGTGAACGCGCGGCGTGCTCATGAGGGGTTCCTCGTGTTGATCGTGATGTGGTTCGGGTCGGGCTCGCTCACAGCGGATCGCCAGTGCGCGCGTAGCACGCCGTGATGTTCTCGCCCAGGAACGATGCCCGTAGATCCGACGAGAGCAGGTCGAGACCAGGTTGGTACAACTCGATCGGCTCGGCGTTGCCTTCCTGGTGCGGGTAGTCCGACGAGAACACCAGCATCTCGGGATACTGCGCAAGCAATTCGAGCACATTGGTGTCGCCGAACCCCGGCAACGGTGTGAACCGCACGTTGCGCCGCACCATATCGCCGCCGCTCAGCTCGTACGGCCACGGACCGAGCGCAAGGGACGCCACAGTGGCCGCGTCGCAGCGCTCGACGAACGCGGGGAGCCAACCCGTGCGCAACTCCGCGACGAGCACCGTGAGCTCGGGGTGCCGAGCGAACACGCCACCGAACAGCATTGCGTTCAGGTAGAGCTCGCACACGCGAGAGCGCTGGGAATTGGCGAACCGCAGGAGCCCGCCGCGGCCCACGCCGTTCGGCAGGTCCCATCCGATGTCGGCCCATCCACCGAAATCGGCTGCGGTGTTGCCCACGTGCAGCACTGCGACCATGCCGAGGTCGACGGCGGCGGCCCACACCGGATCGAGTACCGGGTGGCCCGGCGAGATACCGCCACCGGGCCGACCGTTCTCGGTGTAGAGAAAAAAGCCGCGACTCCCTTTGGCCCGCATGCGCTCGAGCTCGCCTACGGCCGCGTCGACGTCGCGGAGGTCGACGATGGTCATTGGGTGCAAGCGATCGGCGTGATCCGCGAGCTCGTCGGCGAGATACGCGTTGCACCGCGCCGCGGCGCGGGGACGATCCGCGCCCAGGAACTCGATCATCTGCCAATAGCCGCCGGGGTTTACAAGCGCGTGCGCGATGCCGAGCCGGTCCATCCACGAGACACGCTCGCCGGGCGTGGACTGATGGCGGGGGTGAATGGTGGGCGGACCCTTGTCGTCGATGCCACCCCCCGCGAGGTGCGCGATCAACGCGGCCGACTCGGGCCGCCGATCGGCGGGCAACCCGGCGAGCAGATCACCCGCGAGCGCATGCGCGAGTCGGTCGAGGGGCATGGGGAGTCGGTCCTGAAAACCTTCGAGTGGATGGCGGCCCGGCGCGAACGACGTCGCTTCCCAGTGCGTGTCGACATCGACGATCATCGCATGACCCTCCACGTTGCGCCTCGGCATCGAGGCGCGCGGCCATTGAACCACGTGGCCGACGCGCGCGACGACGCACCTGGTGTCGCGCCGGACCCCGGCTACCATGCGGCCGCGACGCGACGAACGGGGATGCGCATGGCTGGTCGGCTGGCGGGGAAGGTCGCGCTCATCTCGGGGGCGGCGCGGGGCCAAGGCGAGGCCGAAGCGCGACTGTTCGCACGCGAGGGCGCGCAGGTGGTGCTCGGTGACGTGCTCGACGACGTCCACGCGGTGGCCGAGTCCCTCAACGCAACCGCGCCTGGCACCGCCATTTCCGTGCACCTCGATGTGACCAGCCCCGAGCAGTGGCGCACGACGGTCGAACTGGCCCGCGTCAGCTTCGGCGGGCTCCACGTGCTCGTGAACAACGCGGGCATCACGAGCGAACGCTTCGGTGGGCTGCAACCCATCGAGACGATGTCGCTCGAGGCGTGGAACGCGCTACTCGCGGTGAACCTCACCGGAAACTTCCTCGGCATGCAAGCGGCGATCCCGCTGCTGCGAGCAACCGCGACGCCGCTCCTCGGGGCGAACCCGCGCGCGTCCGCGTCCATCGTGAACATCTCGTCCGCGCAGGCGATCCGCCCATCGCCGCGTCAGGCCAATTACGCGGCAGCAAAATGGGGCCAACGCGGGCTCACCAAGGTCGGGGCCAGCGAGCTCGGTCCGGTCATCCGGGTGAACTCGGTGCATCCCGGGCCCATTGACACACCGATGATCCACGACATGCTCGTCGCGGACCTCGATGTGCTCGTCGGGCTGCAGGCCGATACGCCGCTCGGCCGCGTCGGCACTGCCGAGGAAGTGGCCGACCTCGTGCTCTTCCTCGCGAGCGAGGAGTCGAGCTACTGCACCGGAGCCGAGTTCCTCGTCGAAGGCGGTCGCACAGCGGCCACCGTGGTACGCGGGTGAA
>JANMVY010000235.1:0-2661 GCA_031393535.1 Actinomycetes bacterium
GAGCGGCGGGCGACGCCGGAGTAGCACGGCACAGACGCCGGAGTAGCACGGCACACCTGGCGCGTGTCGAGCGCGACGTTGTACCGGCGAACACCCGGTCGCCGAACACTTTCACCACGCCTTTGCGGGCTCGCTTTCGAGCCGTCCAACACCGCGAGGGTGACACAGTGATGGCGCTCGCTGAAATTCCCCAGGTGTGCAACTCTGTGTTAATGGGGAGATTCATCCGAGCACCATCATCAGTGGTCGTCACGCAACCCTCGAGCGACCAAGTCGGCGAGGAGGTCGGTGACCACGACCGTGTTCTCGGTGTCGCCGAGCATGAGACCCGCCGGGACTTTGGTGCCATCGGCGCAGACTGCCGGGTTCACCAGGAACGACGGCTGCGGCACACTCGATCTACCCCTGGGCGGACAGGGGTTCCACTTCCAAACGCCACGCCGGTGGACTCGTGCATAGCTAGCCATCCACATGGCGCCTGTCGAGATTCGCTCGATCGAGCCACAGCGTGCAGGCGGCCGGGGTTCGCTCAGTCGAAGACCTCGACCACACGGCCCGGCGATAGCACCTACAACCTCGTTCGCGATGTGCCGCAAAAGTGGCTGCTGGATTCGCCCGCCGCACTGTCTCTGCTCACTCGAACGTCGAGTGATCTGTGGTTGCGTCAGAACTGCACGAGGTAGCGGTCGGTACGTCCGTCGGCCCAAGCGACCACGATCTGGCGGCAGGTGCCGCGCCAGGTTGAGGGTGCTTTGTATTCGTAGCGCCAGGTCGATGACCGCCCGGAGAAGTCAGCTGCGAGTGAGAGGCGCGCCGGGCCCACCCCGCTTTCGGTGCATTCGCCAGGGTCGGACGCGAAGACGCCTGTCAAGGCTGTGGCGCCCGGCGGGGTCGAGAACCCGTACGTCACGGTGAAGGTGCGGTCTGACGCTGTGACGACGTTTGGCAGCAGCGGCCGGTTGAACGAGGTGATCGGCACGGGGCTCGCCTGCAGCACCGGTACGAACGTGGCGCCCTTGGTGGTGAGCAGGGAGACCCAAGTGGCGCCGTGGTTGTCGCTGGTGCGGTCGGTGATGCAGGGATCGGGCCCGATCTTGCCTGCCTGGTCGCACGCAGGGACGACTCGTTGGTTCGCGAGTACCTGCACGTTCATCGTGAGGCTCGGATCGAGCACTGACCGATCAAGTCGGAGGGTGATGGCGTGGGGCCTCGAGTTTTCGCTGTCTGGCGCCGTGATCGTGCTTCCGTAGGTCACCGCTCGCCACTGCGCGGCGACGGTTGCCGGCCGTTCGGTGATGAGGTACGAACCGGCGGTCCCGGCGATGATCGATGTCTCGATCGGATCGGTGGTCGTCGTATCGCCGCCTGTCGTCAGCTCCTGCCCGCGTGCCAACTGTGCGCCTGCGAGGTCGTCGACGTCGTAGGCGAAGTTGCGTTCGGAGTGGTTGCCCGCGGCGTCGATCGCGACGACTTCGAGCACGTTCGGTCCGGGCGTTCCCGTGTTGACGAAACCACCAGAGGGAAGGCCGCCCGCGTTGCAGTACACGATCCCTGATCCTCCGGCCTCGTCCTCGCAGGCGTAGTCGGTGACGACCGAGTCGCCGAGCAGGTAGCGGCCCGCCGGCGATGTTCCGGTGATGGTGGGCGGAACAGAGTCAACGATCTGCACCGTGATGGTGGCGGTGCGGACGTTGCCCGCGTTGTCGGTCGCGCGGTAGGTGATGGTTTTCGGTCCGTTGACGGAGGTGTCCAGGAGCGTGCCCGGCGCCGGTGTGCAGGTGGCCAAGCCGGATGCTCCGAAGAAGGGGTCGACGCATTGAACGATGATCGGCACGACCGCGTTCTGCGGTATCAGTTGGCCGTCGGTCGGACTCACAGGGGTGATGAACGGTGCGGTGCGGTCGGCCACCGTGTAGGTGACCGTGCGAGTCGACGTGTTGCCCAGCCCGTCGCGCGCGTTCACCGTAAAGGTCTTGGTTCCGACGCTGAGTGAGTCGTATGGCGTGTTGTTCGGCACCGTGCCTGCGCACAGGGCGACCTCGTTCGGGTCGACGCAGGCATAGGTCGCCGTCCGGGCTTGGCCGACTTCGTAGGTGGCCCCGTTGACCGGGTTCGTGATGGTGATGCTGGGTCCGTCCACATCGATCGTCCGCGTCGCTGGAACGAATCGGACGGCTCGCACATCGACCAGTGGTGGTGAAAAGCCGACGACGGTAAGCCGTCCGGCACCATCGAACGCGATATCGCCCAGGTTGATGCTCGAGGCTCCGGTGAGAGAAACCGATCCGCTTGCGCCGAAGCTCGCGTCGAGGGCGCCGCCGGTTGTCAGTCGATCGATGCGCTGCCCAGGGTTCAAGGTGACTGTTGCGTAGGGGCGATCGAACGCGTCGACGGCAACGCGTCCCGAAAACGCCGAGCCTATAAGGGTGCGACGGCCTGCGATGCCGAATGTTGCATCGAGCGGACCGGCCTCGGTGAAGCGAGCCACAATCGACGCCGGCGGCGTCGTGGTCGTTGAGCCGACCACGATCACTCGGCCGAGCGAATCGACGTCGGCATCGCTGAAGTTGACTCCGGGCAGCGAATACGAAGCTGCGAGTACGCCCGCGGAGTTGTATCGCCCGGCGGTGGAAGAGACCAACGTGATGAAGGAGCCGTCGC
>JANMVY010000250.1:0-2159 GCA_031393535.1 Actinomycetes bacterium
GGTCGCAGGGTCGTCCGGCCGAGGACGCGGTGCGGTCTGCTGCTAGAACACTCGGAACCAGATTCGGGAAGGTCGACTCGTGGCGGACAACGACAAGCACAACGACAAGCAGGACCGATCGACGGCGATGGGGCACGGCCAAAAGCAGCGCGATGTCATCGCGATGAGCCAGGCCGAGATCGACGAGTTCTTGCACGGCCGGCGGAGCATGTCGATGGCCACCGTCAACAAGGACGGCTCCATTCACATGATCGCCATGTGGTACGGCTTCCTCGAGGGTTGTATCGCCATCGAGTCGAAGGCCAAGGCGCAGAAGGTTCTCAACCTGCGGCGCAACGCCAACATCACGATGATGGTCGAGGACGGTGACTACTACGACGAACTGCGCGGCGTGATGATCACCGGCACCGCCGAGATCGTCGAGGACCCCGCCCGCATGTTCGAGGCAGGGGTGAGCGTGTTCGAGCGCTACACGATGCCCTACAGCGAAGCCATGAAGCCGGCGGTGATGCAGATGCTACACAAACGCGTCGTGGTGAAGGTGATCGCGACCAAGGTCGCGTCATGGGACCACCGCAAGCTGGGTCTGCCGTCGATGCGGCCGAAGGGTTGAACCCTCGTTGCCGCGTTCGTGAGCGGTTTCGACTGCCATGAATCGAAATCGTTCGGGCAACGAGATGTCGATCAGTTTTCAAGGGGCTTGCCGGCATGCGCTTCGGCGAACTTCGTGAGGGCCTTCGCGTCGACAGCCGAGCACGACAGCTTGTAGGTCCACGCGGTCACCACGACCCGCGCCGGCAGGCTCGGCTGGGGGGCCACCACCACACGGTTGCTCACGACCGAGGCGAGCGCCGCGGCGTCGGTCGAGTCGCGGTACTGCACGAGCACATCGCCGCGTTCGAGGATCGTGACCTGCACCGCCGCGAGCAACGGGGTGGCGACGAGCCCACCGGGGGCAGGTGTGCCGAGGTGCGCGCCTGAGGTCGGCGGGTCGGTCTGGTATCGCGCCACCGCCGGATCGGTGACGTGCAGCAGGTGGTTCGGATCGAGCGGTTCGCGAACCGGTGAGCCACACGCGGCGCGGGCCGTACCGCAGCCTGTGGCGAACGAGAACGAGACCGCCACGACGACCGACGTGGCGCGAATGGTGAGGCCCGAGCGCATCGTTCCTACACTACGAGGATGTCCCCGAAGATGGTCAGGCAACGCCTCATCGAGGTTTCGGCCCGTATGAAGCGCCTGCACGAAGATCTCCGCGTCGCCGACGAGCAGCTTGCGCACTTCGTCGACGACGCCGACGATGCGCGCATCCGCTCGCTCGTGGCCGAGACGCCGGTGGCCGAACGCGAACATCGCGAGGCGAACAAACACGCGGTGGCGATGCGCCGCCACCGCGACGAGGTGCGCGACGAGATCGCTCGTCTCGAGATGACGCAGAACGAGTTGCTCGACCGGCTTCTGGCCGAGTCATGACCATCGACGCGGATCGCGGCGGCCGGCCGGTGCGCATCGTCATCGCCGAGGACGAAGCGATCATCCGCCTCGATCTGCGCGAGACCCTCGAAGCCGAGGGATACGAGGTCGTCGGGGACTGCGGTCGCGGTGACGTCGCCATCGAGCTCGTGCGCTCGCTGCATCCCGATGTCGTGATCCTCGACATCAAGATGCCGGGCCTCGATGGCATCGAAACCTGTCGTCAGATCAGTCGCGAACGCGACGCCGCAGTGGTGTTGCTCACCGCCTTCAGCCAGCGTGACCTCATCGAGCAGGCGCGCGACGCCGGTGCGCTCGCCTATCTGGTGAAGCCGTTCAGCCGCCGCGAGCTTGTTCCCGCGGTCGAGATCGCCATCGCACGCCACGCCGAGCTGCGCGCGCTGTCGGAGCACGCCGACACCCTCGCCGAACGCCTCGAGACCCGCAAGGCGATCGATCGCGCGAAGGGTCGGTTGATGGACCTCCACGGCATGACCGAGGGCGAGGCCTTCGCGGCGATACGCCAGCGGGCCATGAGTACGCGGGGCACCATGCGTCAGGTCTCCGAGGACATCTTGGCCACTGACTGAATCATGGCGCGGCGCTAGGGTGCCCGCCGTGGCGAAGCTGATGCTCATCGACGGCAACTCGTTGACCTATCGCGCGTTTTTCGCGCTTCCGACCGA
>JANMVY010000261.1:0-2087 GCA_031393535.1 Actinomycetes bacterium
CTCGGTCGTCAACATTCCCTTCGGTGGCGGCAAGGGCGGCATCGCCGTCGATCCGTCCCAGTTATCGCTCGGCGAACTCGAACGCCTGACCCGGCGCTACGCCGCCGACCTGTCGGACCTGTTCGGCCCCGAGGTCGACATCCCGGCTCCGGACGTCAACACCAACGAGCAGGTGATGGCGTGGTTCATGGACACCTACTCCATGCACACGCGCCGCACCGAGACGGCGGTCGTCACGGGAAAGCCGCTGGAAATCGGCGGCTCACTGGGCCGCCGCGAGGCGACCGGCCGCGGCGTCCAGTTCTGCATCCGCGAGGCCTGCAAGCACCTGAAGCTCTCGCTGGTGGGCGCTCGCGTGGCGGTCCAGGGCTTCGGCAACGTCGGCTCGATCTCGGCAGAACTGGTGGCCAATGACGGCGCCAGGATCGTCGCGGTGTCCGATGCCTCGGGCGGGGTGACCAACCCCGACGGCCTCGACATCAAGGCGCTCGAAAAGTGGTCGGCCGACCACCGCGGCGTTGCCGGCTTCCCCGGTGGCAAGCCGCTGACCACGCCGATCATCGAGTTCGACTGCGACATCCTGATCCCGGCGGCCCTCGAGAACCAGATCACCCACGAGAACGCCGGCCGTGTGAAGGCAACAATCGTCGCCGAGGGCGCCAATGGGCCAACGACCCCAGACGCCGACAAGCTGCTGGATGGCCACGGCATCTTCGTGATTCCCGATATCCTCTGCAATTCGGGCGGTGTCACGGTGTCGTACTTCGAGTGGGTGCAGAACCGCATGGGCTTCTATTGGACCGAAGCCGAGGTCAACCAGCGGCTCGAGCACACCATGGTCCACGCCTTCGCCGACGTGCTGGCCAAGGCGACCGCGCACAAGGTCAGCATGCGCGTGGCGGCCTTCATGGTGGCGATCGAGCGTGTGGTGAAGGTGATCATGCTGCGCGGGGTTTACGCGTAGAGGTTCTCCGCGAGACACCCGGTTAGCGCAAAGGGCGACACGACGGCTCGTCGTGGCGCCCTTTCGCATGGTCACCCGTTAGGCTGCGGGAACGAAAAACCGCGGCGCCCCTTGTGGGAGCGCCGCGGTGAACTGCTTTGCAGCTTATGCTTAGAACGCGTACGTCGCAGTGACCTTCGGGAAGTTCGTCCGCGTGGATCCGCTTCCGATGTAGCCCAGGGTCTGCGGGAAGTACTGGTCGAGCACGGCGTCCAGCTGCAGCGTCGCCAGCTTCACGCCAGCGCCAATCTGCATGCTGAACGGCGACGACGTCACCTTGCTGTTGCCACCGGCGGTCGGCTCAACCTTGACCGTGCGGTAAGCGCCCTTCGTCGCGCCGAAGCGCAGCGTGAGCCAGTTGTTGACGTGCGTCTCGAGCGCTCCGAAGACTTCCGGAGCGATCATTTCCGTCGCCTTGCCGGTCGTCATCTGGAGACCCGTGTTCGGGTCGATGATGTTGAACAACGCCTGCTTCTCTTCAACCTTGTTCGAGGCGAACGCGACGCCGAGCACGAACAAGTCATTGTTGCCGACCGTCCAGTTGCCCGCAACGCCCGCCTGCCAGCCCTTGAGCGAGTTGTCGAACGACGTCGGACCCACCGACGACTTCTGGCTCAGGTCGAACGAGTAGTACTTGAACACCGGCACGAGGACGACGTTCGGCTGCCACTGGTAGAACGCACGGCCGGACAACAGGTACGTACCCTTGCCGTCGCTCTCAGTCTTCGTGGTACCGACCGAGTTCTCGTAGCTGCGGGACTGGTAGAGGAACGAGACATCCGAACGCGTGTTCGCGCTCATCTCGAAGCTCAAACCGCCGCCGAAGCCCGTGATGTTGCGGCCAAAGTTCTGGCCGCCGGCGGTCGGGTCGAAGGCAAGCTTCGTCTCGACGCCAGGAGCCAACGGCTCCAACTTATTCTCGTAGTGCGACCGGTTCAGGCGAAGTCCGAGGCTCGTGGTGCCATACTTGCGGCCCCACATGACATCAAACGACTCGTTCTGGTTGAAGTTCGGGTCGCTGCCATTGCCCAGGCTCGTGCCGCTGTTGTTGCCGCCGGTGCCGAGTCCAGGGGTCTCTTCACGC
>JANMVY010000263.1:0-1525 GCA_031393535.1 Actinomycetes bacterium
GCCAACCGACGGTGCCGCCGGGGCGCTCGCCGAGCTGCTCGGCGAGCCGGCGCGCGGCAGCCCGTGCTGCGACCCGGCGAGGCTCGACCACGATCACCTTGCCCGTGCACCATGCTTCTTCGAGGAGAGCGAGCGGCACGACGGTCGTCTTGCCTGCGCCCGGCTCGGCCACGAGGACCGCGCTCGTGTGGGTGCGGAGCGCCGCGGTGAGGTCGTCGAGAACTTCGCCGACCGGGAGGTGGGTGTCGAGTGCCATCTCCGGCAGTGTGCCAGCACCAGTGCGTTCAGCCGAGGAGCTGGCCCATGCTGTGGATCACCAGACCCGCGAGTCCGCCGACGAGGGTGCCGTTGATCCGGATGAACTGCAAATCGCGGCCGACCGCCAGCTCGATGCGGCGACTTGCCTCGTCGGGGTCCCAATGCTCGACAGTGCTGGTGATGAGGTCGCCGATCTCGTGACGGCTCGACTCGACTACGTGGCGCACCGCGCCTTCGACCCACGCGTCGATCTTGCGGGCGAGCGCCGGATCGGTTGCCACATTCGCGCCGAACGACTGCGCTGCGGCCGCGACCCGTTCGCGAAGCTCCGATCGCGGATCGTGCGACTGGCGCACGATTCCCGCCTTCAGGTCACGCCACAGTGACTCGATCCAGGCGCGCACGGCGGGATGTGCGAGGAGCTCGGCTTTCAGTTCCTCGCCGCGTGTGGCCATGTCGGGCGAGTCCCGCAAATCCCTCGCAAGCTGCGCGAGTCGGGTGTCGAAATAGCGGCGGACCTCGTGCCGCGGGTTCGCGGTGATGTCGTCGAGGAACGCGTGCAGTGCGTCGAGGATCTTGTCGAAGATGCGATCATCGATCGACTCGGGTACCCACCATGGCGACTGGTGCGAGAACCGCGCGCGGAAGCTCGCGCGGTTCTCCCGGAGGAAACGATCGGTCGCGCGGAGGGTCGCGTCGAGCAGCTCGTGGTGGCGACCGCCGGCCGTCATGACCTCGAGCGCTTGGCCGGCGATCGGAGCCAATGCAGTGGCCTGCACCCTCGCGACGATCGCGTGTTCGATCGTGTCCTGGATGTCGTCGTCGCGAAGCACGTCGATGGTGCCACGGATCACTGCGCCGATCTGCTCGCTGAGCACGTGGGCATGGGCGGGGTCGTCGAGCCAGCGCGCGGTGCGGGTGGCCACCGACATCGAGCGCAACTTCTCGGTGACGACCTCGGTCGAGAGGAAGTTCTGCTCGACGAACTCACCGAGACTGCGGCCGAGTTGGTCCTTGCGCTTCGGGATGATCGCAGTGTGGGGGATCGGCACGCGCAGGGGATGGCGGAACAGCGCCGTGACCGCGAACCAGTCGGCGATGGCGCCCACCATCGCCGCCTCGCACGCGGCGCGCACATACGACACCCAATCGCCGTCGCGTTGGAGTATCCGGGCCACGACGAACACTGCCGCGACGATCACGAACAGGCCGGTGGCCCGTGCCTTCATGCGGCGCAACTCGCGGGCCCGCGCGGCGTCGTCGAGCG
>JANMVY010000269.1:0-3259 GCA_031393535.1 Actinomycetes bacterium
GCCCCGTTACAACGAGCGCATTCGCGCCCGTGAAGTGCGGCTGATTGCTCCCGACGGCGAGCAGTTGGGCATCCGTGCGTTGCCCGAGGCACTCGCGATCGCGAAGCAACTCGACCTCGACCTCGTCGAGGTCGCGGACAAGGCGAACCCGCCCGTCTGTCGCATCATGGACTACGGGAAGTACAAGTACGAGGCCGCTCAGCGGGCCAAGGAATCCCGCAAGAAGGCCTCGAACATCTCCGTGAAGGAGATGAAGTACCGACCGAAGATCGGCTCCGGTGACTTCGAGACCAAGACCCGCAAGGTCGAGGAGTTCCTCGGCGAGGGACACAAGGTCAAGGTCACCATCATGTTCCGGGGCCGCGAGATGCAGCACCCCGAACTGGGCCGCAAGATCCTCGACCAGGTTGCGGTATCGGTAGCCCAGGTCGGCCAGGTCGAGGTCTATCCGAAGCAGGATGGTCGCAACATGATCATGGTGCTGGGGCCCGACAAGAAGGCCCAAGCTGCCGCCGAGAAGAAGAAGAAGGTCAGTGACGGGGATCGCGCCGAGCCGAGCGAGGTAGCCGAAGCCCCGACCGCGAGTAGCGAAGCCTCGGCCTAGCCACTTTTCCAACCGATTCCGCACGGTGCGCCCCGCGGCGTGCCGCGTCCAGCGTGCGCAGTCCGCTGCGACATCCAGCTCGACCCCGGTCGCTCCCATCGCGATCGGCGGTCGCACCATGCGCCCGTGACGGGCGCGAGCGTGCACGAACCCCGAGGTGACACCATGCCCAAGATGAAGACCCACCGAGGTGCCGCCAAGCGCTTCAAGGTGACCGGTACCGGCCGCATCCGCCGCCGTCAGACCAACCTGCGGCACATCCTCGAGAAGAAGGCGCCGGGTCGCAAGCGGCGTCTCGCGGGCGACGCCGATCTCGCACCGGGCGATGCCGCGCGCATCAGCCGCCTGCTGAACAACCACTGAGTATCCCGTTCCGACTCGTCTATTTTCCCCTGTTCTCGAAAGGAGTCACCGATGGCCAGAGTCAAGCGTGCGGTGAACGCCAAGAAGCACCACAAAGCCGTTCTCGAAAAAGCCAAGGGTTACTACGGCAACCGCAGCCGTAGCTACCGTGCCGCCAACGAAGCGGTGATGCACGCGGGTAACTACGCGTTCCGTGACCGTCGTGCGAAGAAGGGCGAGTTCCGCGCCCTGTGGATCCAGCGCATCAACGCAGCCTGCCGGCTGCACGAGGTGAGCTACAGCCGCTTCATCGCTGGCCTGAAGGCGGCCGGCATCGAGGTCGACCGCAAGATCCTCGCCGATCTGGCGGTTCGCGACGCCGCGGCGTTCGCCTCGCTCGTCGCCGCCTCACAGGCCGCGCTCGTCTGAGCCTGACGGACCCTGCGCATGGCCGGCAGTGACCGTGAGGTCCTCTCGGCTCGCAACCCACGAATCGCAACGCTGCGGCGCCTCTCGGGGCGCCGCAGCGCGCGTACCGAGGCCGATCGGTTCGTCATCGACGGTCCTCGTCTGGTGGGCGAGGCTGTCGCCGCGGGCATCGTGATCGACGAGGTGTACGTGCCCGTCGGCGCGCTCGCCGCACCCGACATCGCCGCGCTCGTCGACGAACTCGACACCCTCGGCGTGGCGGTCTTCGTGCTCGCGCCCGACCTGTTCGCGAGCGTGGCGTCAACCGAGTCGCCCCAGCCGGCGATCGCCGTGGCGCGGCCACCGAGCGGCGGCCTCGATGCCCTCATCGCCGATGCCGACGCCCTGTTCGTGCTGGTCGACGTGGCAGATCCCGGCAACGCCGGCACGCTCGTGCGGGTGGCCGAGGCGGCAGGAATCGGTGGGGTGATCGCCTGCGGGAACGCGGTCGAATGGTGGAATCCGAAGGTGGTTCGCGCGGCGGCGGGCTCGTTGTTCCGGGTGCCGGTCGCTGTCGCACATGACCCGTCGGCGGTTCTCGCCGCGCTCAGCGCGCGAGGCGTTGTCACCGTAGCCACCGTGGTCGGCTCCGAACGGGGCTTCGATGCGTGCGACTATCGCGGCCCGGTGGCCATCGTGCTCGGTGGCGAGGCGCACGGTTTGCCGGCGGCGGTGATGCGCAGCGCGACGACCACCGTCAGCATCCCGATGCAGGGTGCGGTCGAGTCGCTGAACGTCGCCATGGCGGGCGCGGTGTGCGCCTTTGAGCTCGCGCGTCAGCGCCGGCTCGGCCCCTGATCGCCCGGGCGCGCCGAAATCCTCGCTCACGCGCGCGTTTCACCACGCAAAAGTGGAGGTTCGGGCGGGCTGGGGTGAATACCCTGGCCGGTCATGAACGCCCACTTCGCCGATCTGCCCGAGCACGCCCTGCGGGCCGCGGCCGCGGCCACCTCACTCGACGCGATCCAGCAGGTGTCGGTCGAGTTCCTGGGCAAGAAGTCCGCGCTGGCAGAGGCGAAGAAGGTGCTCGGTTCGCTCGACCCCGATGTTCGCCGGGCTGCGGGGCAGGAACTGAACGATGTCCGTGACCGGATCGAGACGATGCTCGACGCGCGTCGCACCGAGCTCGCGGCTGACGCACGCGGTGCACGACTCGAAGCGGAGTCGCTCGATCTCACTGAGATTCACGGACGCGCCCGGCTCGGCCATCTCCACCTGGTCACCCAAGCCCGCGACCGCCTCGAAGACTTGTTCATCGGCATGGGCTTCACAGTGGCCGAAGGCCCCGAGATCGAAGACGACTGGCACAACTTCGGGGCGTTGAACTTTCCTCCTGGGCACCCGGCACGCGCCATGCAGGACACCTTCTACGTCAACTACGGCGAGCCCGAGTCGACGTTGCTGCGCACGCATACCTCGCCAGTCCAAATTCGGGTGATGCAGTCGCAGACCCCACCGATCTATTCAATCATGCCCGGCCGGGTATTCCGCCAGGACACCGCCGACGCGACCCACATGCCGGTCTTCCACCAGATCGAAGGGCTCGTCGTCGATCGAGGCATCACGTTCGCCGACCTCGCGGGCACGCTCGAGGCGTTCACCAGCGCGTACTTCGGCCCTGGCTTCACGTGCCGCCTGCGACCGAGTTACTTCCCGTTCACCGAGCCGTCGGCCGAGTTCGACATCCGCCGCCCCGACGGCTCGTGGCTCGAGCTCGGCGGCTGCGGCATGGTGCACCCGAACGTGCTGCGTTCGGGCGGGGTCGACCCCGAGGAGTTCAGCGGCTTCGCGTTCGGTTTCGGTATCGACCGCCTGGCCTTGATGCGCCACGGGGTCGACGATCTC
>JANMVY010000297.1:0-3321 GCA_031393535.1 Actinomycetes bacterium
TCGTGTCGGGGGGCAAGGGCACGGCCCAGGCGAAGATGGAAGCACTCACCGATGCCGGCGTGAAGGTGGGCAACAACCCCACCGAGGCCGGCGACATCATGGCCGCCATCGTTGCCAAGCTGTAGCGCGTCGACGATGCGCCGATAGGTGAGCGTGGTGCGGTCGCCGAGCTCTCGTGCACCTGCTCTGCGGGCGCTCGCTCGTGCGGCGTCGACGCGAGTCCGCCTCGGGTGTGCGCCCATCGTGGGTGTGCTCGTACTCGCGAGCTGCGGGGTGCAGGGCCACGCGGTCGAGGTTCCGCTCACCCGGCCCACCTTGTTCCCGCCCGATTACACCGTCGGGCCGAACACACCGGGCAGCGCGGCCTCGGCGGCATCGCGTACCACTGCGGCCACGATGCGGCCTCGACCGGTGCCTACGGTGCAAAGCGACGGCAAGGCGCGCGCGGTGATCACCTCGACCGGTGTCGTGGCCGCGGTGTTGGCGGTGCGAGCCGACGGCGCGTTCGTGATCGTGTCGCCGTGCGGCAACGAGGTCGCGGTGGCGAAGGCCACGCCGATCATGGGCGCGAACGTGGTGCTCGACCCGGGCCACGGCGGCGCGCCCGACCCCGGCACGGTGGGGCCCACTGGTCTGAAGGAGTCCGACCTTAACCTGGCGGTCGCCCAGCTGGTGAAAACCCAGCTCGAAGCAGCGGGCGTGAAGGTTGTGCTCACGCGCACCGCTGACACGTACGTCACGCTCGCGAGTCGCGCCCGCATCGCCACGAGCCTCGCGCCTGACGCCTTCGTGTCGATTCACCACAACGGCGCACCCGACCACTACGACGACCGGCCGGGCACCGAGGTCTACTACCAGGCCGACGACGAGGCGCGTTCGAAGCGGCTCGCCGGGCTGATCCACGAAGAGGTGACCGCGGCGCTCGCGGCGCAGAAGATCCGGTGGGGCTGGTTCGCGGACGCCGGCGTCAAGGTGCGATTGAACGATCGTGGCTCGGACTATTACGGCATCCTGCGCAACGCGGTCGGCGTACCGAGCGTGCTCGCCGAGCTCGCCTACCTGACCAACGCGCCCGAGGAGGCATTGCTCAAGACCGCCGAGTTCCGCCAGGTCGAAGCGGCCGCGGTGGCCCGGGCAATCGTGCGTTCGCTCACCACCGACGACCGGGGCTCGGGCTACGTCGGCCCGTCACAGCGCAAGGAGGAGGCGCTCGGCGGCGGCGCGGCGGGATGTGTCGACCCACCGTTGCAGTAGAGCAGCGGCTCGTTCGTCAGCGCCGAAAACGGCCGAGGCCCACGCCGCAGCGTGGGCCGCGGGGGGTTCGCGACGGGGTACGCCTAGAACGAGGTGGGCGGAGCAGCGCTGGCGCTGGATCCGTCGACCTGTTTCGTCGTGAAGCCGCCGTACACGAGACCACCGGCGAGCACGATGCCGAGGTAGGAACCGAAGCCGAGGGAGTTGGTCTCCGCGATGAGCTTGATGAGCAGCAGCACCAGCGTGGCGATCGCGCCGTAGAACAGGGCATCACCCCAGCTGATGGGCAGATCGGGGAGTTTGACCGTGGTGAGTCGGCGGATGATCACGACCGCGAGGATCGCGATTGCCAGCAGGAGTGCGAGCACTCCCCAGAACGAGTTCGGCGACTGGATGCCCGAACGGCTCGAACTGCCGCTTCCGAGTGGCCCGAAGTTGTAGTCGATCTTGTGCCACGGGAAGAACAGCAGGTCAATCACGAGGACGAGGGCGCATCCACCCAAAATCCAATCGGGCGTTCGCATCTTCGACAAATCCACTTTCGCCTCCAGCGGTCGGTACCAGTACTGCAGAGTGACGCGAGGATCAGCCCACAGGTCCGCACATGAGGCCGGACGACAGAACCGTAGCCGAGAGTGCCTCTCGAGGCGAGGAAGTCGTCACACCGCAACATTGGGCGGCCGCGCCAGGCGCAGGAACGCGTGGCGGCCACTAGGTTCGGTGCAGTGCGGATCGGCGTACTTGCTTCAGGGAACGGCACCTTGCTCGAGGCGATGCTCGCCGCGGGCCTGCCGGTGCATCTCGTGCTCGTCGACCGCCATTGCGCGGCGATGCAGGTCGCGGCGAAGGCGCGTGTCGATGTCGCGTGCGTCGAACGAACGACGTTCGACACCACGTTCGATCGCGATGAGTACACCGACCGAGTGGTCGAGGCGCTGCGCGCGCACGGCATCGAACTCGTCGCCATGGCGGGGTTCGGCACCGTGCTCGCGCAGTCGTTGTTCGCGGCCTACCCCGAACGAGTGGTGAACACGCATCCCGCGTTGTTGCCCGCGTTCCCCGGTTGGCACGCGGTCCGCGACGCCCTCGCGTACGGCGTCAAGGTCAGCGGGTGCACCGTGCACATCGCGACCGCAGTGGTCGACCACGGTCCGATCCTCACCCAAGAATCAGTGCCCGTGCTGCCCGGCGATACCGAAATCACCTTGCACGAACGTATCAAGATCGTCGAACGTCGTGCCCTCGTGCAATCCCTCCGTGACATCCTCGAAAGGGGCTCGGTCCTATGACCGCCAAGCGTGCACTGTTGTCCGCCTACGACAAGACGGGCATCGTCGAGCTCGCCCAGGGGCTCGTCGAGCTCGGGTGGCAGCTCGTTTCCTCCGGAGGCACTGCGAAGGCCATCGCGGCCGCGGGCTTACCCGTCGCCGACGTCGCCGACGTGACCGGTTCACCGATCATGCTCGGCCATCGCGTCGTCACGCTGCACCCGAAGGTGCACGGTGGCATCCTCGCCGACCTCGACGATCCGTCGCATCGCGCTGATCTCGACACGCACGGCATCGAACCGTTCGGACTCGTCGCGGTGAACTTGTACCCGTTCTCGAGCGAACCGGGTATCGAGCTCATCGACATCGGTGGCCCGACGATGGTGCGGGCGGCGGCGAAGAACCACGCGCACGTCGGTGTACTCGTCGATCCGGGCGACTACCCGCGCGTGATCGACGAGCTGCGCGCCACCGGTGCGCTCGGCGCCGAGACGCGACGAGTGCTCGCGCGCAAGGCGTTCGCGCACACCGTGGCGTATGACGCGGCCATCGTCAGCTGGTTCGACGAAGTCGATCGCGCGCAAGCAGGCGCCGCCGACCCGTTACCGAAGTCGTTGCACTTCGCGCTCGACCGTGCCCAAGACCTTCGGTACGGCGAGAACCCGCATCAGGTCGGTGCGCGATATCGCCACCACGGAGGCAGCGGCTGGTGGGACACCGCGATCCAGCACGGTGGCAAGGAGATGTCGTATCTCAACCTCTACGACACCGAAGCCGCGTGGCGCCTCGTGCACACCCT
>JANMVY010000301.1:0-13334 GCA_031393535.1 Actinomycetes bacterium
GACGGCGTCACCACGACGAACGCGTGCGCCACGCCGCGGGGCGCGAAGCTGAATCCGCCGGCTTCCAGGCGATGTTGCATGCCATCGATGTGCACGAGAATCTCGCCCTCGAGGACGTAGAGGGCTTCGTCGGCCTCGGGATGCAAGTGCAGCGGCGTGGTCTTGCCTTCCGCGACCATGTCCTCGAACGCGAGAAGCGCTCCATCGGTCTCGTCGCTGGTCGCTTTCCAGGTGTGCACGCCGCCGCCGTAGAACCAGCGCGTGTCGCCTTCACCGTTCCTTCGGATGATCGCAACCGGTGTTGTCACGTGTGCCCCCTCCGCTGCGGCCCAGCCTTTGTGGGACTCAGTACCATGAAGGTACCTGGTACCATGAACCGATGTCAAGCGCGTACGAGAACAGTGGCCGCACCCGACAAAAGCAGCGGACCCACGCTGCGCTCGTTGCCGCGGCACGCGACCTCATCGCCCAAGGGCGAACCCCGACCGTCGAGGACACCGCGGCTGCAGCCCTCACCTCTCGCACCACGGCCTACCGGTACTTCCCCAACCAGGCCGCACTGCTCGCCGCCGCGCATCCGGAGACCGAGGCGCGTTCGCTCCTGCCCGACGACGCACCCGAGGACGTCGACGCGCGCCTCGACGCGGTCATCGGCGCGTTCACCAGGCTCATCGTGGACACCGAGATGCAACAACGCGCCACGCTGCGGCTCGCGCTCGAGATCGACCCCACGCGCAAGCCTCGCCTCCCCCTGCGTCAAGGTCGCGCCATCGCGTGGATCGATGAAGCGCTCGCACCGATGCGCGACACCATCCCCGAGGACGAGCTCCATTCGCTCGTCATCGCCATCCGCAGCGCGACGGGCATCGAAGCGCTCGTGTGGCTCACCGACATCGCCGGGCTGTCGCGCGACGAAGCGGTCGCGCTCATGCGTTGGTCGGCGAGCGCACTCCTGCACGCGGCACGCTGCTCGCACGCGCCGCGGTTGCCAAGTCATGTCGTAGTGTCGGAGGGGCGCACGGGGGGATCATGACCGGCAGTACCACGACCGACCATTCTCGACGTGCGGCGACCCGGTACGACGCGGTCGTCATCGGTGCAGGCTTCGCAGGGTTGTACATGCTGCACAAGCTGCGCGGGCTCGGGCTACGCGCTCGCGTGCTCGAGATGGGCGACGGTGTTGGCGGCACGTGGTACTGGAACCGCTATCCCGGTGCGCGCGTCGACGTCGAAGGCATCGAGTACTCCTACAGCTTCTCCCCCGAGATCGAAGCTGAATGGAACTGGAGCGAGCTCATGCCCGCCCAGGCCGAGATCGAGCGGTACCTGAACTTCGTGGCCGACCGGCTCGACCTGCGCCGCGACATCGCATTCGCTACGAAGGTCATCGCCGCGACCTACGACGCGTCGGCGGCCGAATGGTCGGTGCACACCGACACCGACGAGCACTTCATGGCGCAGTTCGTCATTGCCGCCACCGGGTGTCTGTCGGCGCCCCTCACCCCGAGCATCGAAGGCATCGACTCGTTCGCGGGGGTGAGCCTGTACACCAACCAGTACCCCGAAGAAGGTTTCGATTTCTCGGGCAAACGGGTGGCGGTCATCGGCACCGGCTCGTCGGGCGTGCAGGCCATCCCGGTGATCGCGGAGCAAGCCGCGCACGTCACGGTGTTCCAACGGTCCGCGGCGTTCACCCGGCCCGCCAACAACCGCGCCATCCCACCCGAGGAAATGCGCGAGCTCAAAGCGGACTACCCCGAGATCCGTCGCCGACAGCTGGAGTCGTTCGCCGGCACCCTCCGGTTCGGCGCCGTGACGCTGCCGTTGACGCCGCCCGAGGACAAGATCCTCGAGACCCCGATCGAAGACCGTCGCGCCAAGATCGACGAGCTCGGTTGGGGCGCCCCGTGGGCGTGGGCCGACATCATGGTCGACACCGCAGCCAACGACGCCGGGGTCGAGTTGTACGCCGAACTGGTCCGCGCCGCGGTGCACGATCCCGCCGTCGCCGAGTCGCTCGTGCCCCACTACCCGCTCGGCTGCAAACGCCTCATCATCGATACGAACTACTTCGAGGCGTTCAACCGCGAACACGTCGCGCTTGTCGACTTGCGCAAAGGTGGCATCGAGAAGATCGGCCCGAACGGCGTGCAGACCGCACAGGGCCACGTCGACGTCGACGTCATCGTCTATGCCACCGGCTTCGACGCGATCACCGGTGCGCTCGATCGCATCGACATCCGTGGCCGCGACGGCGCGTTTCTCCGCGACACGTGGGCCGGCGGCCCGCGCACAATGCTCGGTCTGCAGGTCGCCGGGTTCCCCAACTTCTTCACGATCACCGGCCCGGGCAGCCCGTCGGTGCACACGAACATGGTCGTCGCCATCGAGCAACACGTCGACTGGATCGGCGACTGCCTCATACACGTGCGCGACACCGGGTGCCGCACCATCGAGGCGACCGCCGAAGCCCAGGACAACTGGGTCGAGCACGTCGCATCGCTCGTGACCGGCACCATCCGGGCGTCCGATGCCTGCAACTCCTGGTACACCGGCGCCAACGTGCCCGGCAAGCCACGGGTGTACCTGGCCTACACCGCGGGCCAGCCGCTGTACCGCCAGATCTGCGACGAGGTCGCCGCGGCCGGCTACGCGGGCTTCGTCTGCTCGTGAGCTGACCCCGTCACTTCTTGCGCAGGTGCCACCAGCGCGGGCCTGCAAACTCGGCCACTTGTTCCCACGAGTAGCCGGGCTCGCCGACTACGCGGTCGGCGCCGGTCCGCACTCGATACGAGCCGGTGACCTCACCGGTGACGGCGCCCCGACCTCGTCGTCGCCAACGACTCGAGCAGCAACATCAGCGTGCTCGTCAACACGGGCACCGGCACCTTCGCGGCCAAGGTCGACTGCACCACCACCGCCACGCCGTCGGTCATCGTGCCCCCGGCATCGCAGGCCACGAGATATCGAGGCATCGGGTTCTCCCGTCGATCAACTCCGGTACCGACGAACCTAGTCGGCCGGCGAACGGCCAGGTAGCGGCGCGCCCCGGTGCACTACGTTGGGCGCGGTGTTGATCGAAGGCGAATACGACGAGCTGATCGACCGTTTCTACGACGACAGGTGGACCGACGGTCTGCCGGTGGTGCTGCCCACCGAAGTGCGCGTCGCCGAGATGCTCGCGGGCCGCGATCCCGCGGCGGTCCTCGGTTCGGTGCCACCCCGGGGCGGTGTCGCCACCCGCGAGCTCGTGGCTGTCAACGCGGTCATGGCCGGCTGTCGGCCCGAGTACTTCGCGCTCGTCGAGGCGACGGTGGCGGCGGCGCTCGAACCGGCGCACAACTTGAACGGTGTCACGTGCACCACGCACATGTGCGTGCCGCTCGTGATCGTGCACGGGCCTCAGCGTGTGCGGCTCGGCTTCAACGCAACCGACGGTGTGTTCGGCAACGGGTCGCGGGCCAACGGTGCGGTGGGCCGGGCGCTGCGGCTCGTGTGTTGGAACCTGGGCGGCGCCCGTCCGGGCGACCAGGACAAGTCGACGCTGTCGCACCTGGGCGAATGGGCGTTCTGCATCGCAGAGGACGAGGAGGGCAGTCCCTGGCAGCCGTTCCACGCCGACCGCGGTTTCGCCGCGGGCAGCGACGCGGTGAGCGTGTTCGCGTGCGAGGCGCCCCACAGCATCGTCGCGGTCGGAACGCCCGAGAACATGCTCCACCGCATCGTCGACCACATCGGTGCGCGGGGTAGCAACAATCATGAATACCGATTCGGCCCCGGAGGCCAACTCCTCGTGACCGTCAACGCCGAGCAGGCCGAACGGTTCCACGAGAACGGCTGGACCAAGCGCGACATCCAGCAGGCGCTCTGGGAACAGTCGGCGCTTCCGGTGCGCGAGTGCCTCGCGGAGATCGACGACTACAACTCCGAGATCGGTGCGCGCGACGGCTATCTCGCCCGCGGCGAGGTGTGGAGCGACTGGTCCGATCCTGATGCGCTGGTGACCATCACGCCGCGGCCCGACGACATCCTGGTGGTCGTCTGCGGGGGCCGTTCGTATTTTGCCTCGGTGCTCCCCGGGTGGGGCCCGTTCGGCGGCTATGTCGTGACCAAGGGGGTCCAACCATGAAAGTCCACGTTCCCGTACCGGAGCCAAACGCCGCGTCGCGGCGGCCGACGGTCTTCGCCGAACACATCCAGCGCATCGGCATCGTCGACGACAACCTCGACCCGCCGTTCATGCACGAGTTGGTCCTGCAGCTGCGTGCCGCCTACCCGAGCGGCGATGTGCGCGTGTGGTCCAAGAAGCCCGGCACAGCTCCGGCCCCCGAGTCGCTCCTCGATGGGATTGCACCCGTGGTGCACGACGCCGGCCCCGGCGTCCGGATGTTAGGGAGCTGCACCGCGGGCAGTTTGCTCGACGCCACCAGACTCCACCGCCGAGGTATCCCGACCGTCGCGATCGTATGGGACAGCTTCGAGCGGGCCGCACGATCAATGGCGAACCTGCACGAGGTTCCTGACCTGCCGATCGTCGTCATCGCGAAGGTCGGGCCCGGTGAGACGGCAGACGACCAGCGCAAGAAGGCTGTCGCAGCCATGCCGGCGGTCGTGGCCTCGTGGCAACCCGACACCGAAGGTTCCTCGGCCGGTGGTCGGCCCGCGACCCGCGGCGCAGCTTCGGCGTGAGACACGCGTGTCGGGGGGGTTCGCCGTGCGCCGAACGCAACAGGAGCAAGCCGATCAGCAGACCGCCGATCACCGCGAACATCCACCACCGTGACAAGAGCCCGAGCAGGCGCGCCGCTCGCCGTACGTTCCGCGCCGTGGCTCGTGGATTGGTCGGATCCGGCGAAACGACACCCCCGACCCCCGCGCACGCGGCCTCAGCCGGCGAGCGCGTTCGGCACGCGGAGGTCCGCCAGGATTTCGGTCGCCGCATCGATCCCCGACTGGACCGCGCCGTTCAGGTAGCCCTGAAAGTCGATGGAGGTGTGCTCGCCTGCGAAGTGGATGTTGCCCGATCGTTCACGCTCGGCGCCCGAGAACCCGGTGTACTGACCGACGCGCCAGTATGCGTAGGCGCCGCGCGACCACGGGTTGGCGAGCCACGCGTCGAGTACCGCCTTGCCGTTCCAGAGACGGGCCACGCCCGCCAGCACGGGTTCGATCTGCTTGAGGAAGCGCCGCGCGGACGCACCCGGGTCGGCGGAGACGAACCCCGACGCCACGTCACCCCCCAGATAGTCGACGAGGATTCCGGCGCGGCCCGCTTGTCCGCGCGTTGCCTCCCATGTCGACTGGTAGCCGGTGTCGGCGAAAGTCGTGCCGGTGCCGCCCAGCTCGTTCCAGCGTCGGCGCTGGAACTGGAGATGCAGCTTCGTGTTCGAGCCGAGCTCTAGCTCGCGTATCGCCTTGGTCTTGACCGCGTCGAACCCCGCGTGGGTGATGTCGACCTGGCGGAGCATCGTGAACGGGATCGTCACCACGACCTGGTCGGCGTCGATGCGGCGACCCGCGACCCCATCGACCCCGAGGGTGATCGTGCCATCGGCGTTGGTACGGATCGAGGTCAACCTGGCCGCTGTGCGCACCTGGTCACCGAGCTCGGCCGCGAGCCCCTGCACCAGCAGGTCGTTGCCGCCCTGCACCTTGAACCGTTCGTCGGAGGCGCCGAACACGTCAAGTTCCGTATCACGCGACCCGCTCAGCAGGTACACGAGGTTGAGCGAGCTCTGGACTGTGGTCTCGGCGCCGTATTCGATCAGATACGCGACATCGAGGAGCCGGCCGAGCTTCGACGCGACACCGCCGGGGACCCGCGTGTTGATCCAGTCACGCACCGAGAGATGGTCGAGCGCCTTCCCCTCGGGAGTGAAGCTCGAGTACAGCGTGGGGTAGCCCGCCGCGGTGGCATCGGCCTGCAGCGCCGGGTACACGGCCTGGAAGTCGGCCACCGCGTGCGCGACCGTGTAGGGAACGCCGTCGAAGAAGTACAACTCGGTCGAGCCCGTCGGCTCGGAGCGGTGCACGTCGACGAGGTCGAGCCCAAGATCGCGCGCCAGCTTGCGCACGGCCGTGTGGCCGGTGTCGATCAGCTCGCCGCCCCGCTCGATGATCTGGTTCTCGTCGAACAGACCGCGACCCGTGCGGCACCGGCCTCCGAGACGCGTGCTGCCTTCGAGGACCACGGCGCGGACACCGTGGCGCTTCAGCCGGTATGCCGCCGACAACCCCGCAAGACCCGCGCCCACGACGACGACAGTCGGTTCGGACTCCCTGCCTGCCGTCGCCGCGCTTGCCGCGCGCGCCGCGGTGACGCCGTGGCCGAGCACGACCGCGCCGGCGGCGACGATCCCGGCACCCTTGACAAACTCGCGACGCGTATGGCGTGCACCATCGTTTGGTTGCCCGCGCCCGCTGCGGGTGTCGCGAGGTGCCGCGGCCGAGAGGGCGTCGGCCAGGTGTTGCAGGAGTGGTGTGCGTGGCACGCCGGTAAACCTCGGGTCATCTGGGATGTCCCGACAGTGTGAGCGATGGCTGGGCGGACCGCAAACGAGTGGGGCGCGTGCGGTGACGAGCCCACCGCGAAGTTTTCGGTCCATCGGCGGCCCTTGGTTGGTGTACCGCGCCGCGCGTCAGATGCTCAACCGTTGCTACGACCGGCCGTGCCCATGCGTAGCGAACCACTCGGCGAGCTTGGCGAGGCCGTCGTCGACCGACACGGTGGGTGTCCACGCGAGATCTTCGCGGGCGGGGCGCGGGTCGAACCAGTGCGCGGTGGCGAGCTGCTCCGCGAGAAACCGCGTGAGTGGCGGCTCGTCATTGCCGCGCCGCAAGGCCCACACACGTTCGATCAACGATCCCGCGGCGCGTGCCACCGGGCGTGGCACGTGACGAGGCTTTGTATCGATACCGGCGGCACGACAGATGCCGGCGAGCAACTCGGCCACCGGTCGCGGCTCACCGTTCGCAATCACGTACACGCTCCCGTTGCAACGGGCGCCCGGAACCGCGGCATCGAGCGCGGCCACCAGCGCGGACGCCGCGTTGTCGATGTACGTGGAATCGATGAGCGCTCGGCCGTCACCGACGAGCGCGAGGCGACCGGCGCGTGCCCGTTCGACGATGCGCCCGACGAGTTGCGTGTCACCCGGACCCCACACCAGATGGGGCCGGATCGTCACGATGGGGAACGCTTCGCTGCTCGCGGCGAGCACCATCTGCTCGGCCACAGCTTTCGATTCTGCATAGAACGCGCCGCGGCGACCAGTCACTGCAGGTGTGGCCCCGACACCCACGAGCGCGGTGCCGATGTGCGCCACGGACGGTGTGGACACGTGCACGAGCCGCGAGACGGCGTGACGACGTGCCGCGTCGATGATCTTCTCGGTGCCACCGACGTTGATGCTGCGGTACTCGTGCCAGCTACCGACCACGCCGACCTTGGCCGCGCAATGGATCACCGCGTCGCAACCTCGCACCGCGCGATCGACGACGGCTTCGTCGCGGATGTCGCCCAGCACCTGCGGGGCGTCGAGCGCAGCTGCGTGACGCTGGAGCAACGCGACCTCGTCACCGCGGGCGAGCAATTGCTGCGCCGTGCGGAGCGCGAGCAGGCTCGAGCCGCCCGTGACGAGCACCCTCATCGTGGCCGTCGCGCGCGATCGCCGGCCAGCACACGTTCGGCCCACCCCGCGACCGCGGTGCGGTCGATCTTGGTGTTGTGCCGGATGTCGACCGGCAGCGCGCCCACGCGCAGCACCGCGGAGACCCGCGCGCCGGTTTCGCGAGCGACGACGTTGCGGACCTGGGCGACGAGCGTGGCATCGGCCAGACCGACGTCGAGCCCCGGAGCCTCGAGCACGACCACGAGTTGCTGGCAGCCCACCGGTCCGACCCCGACCGCGGCGCAGCGAACGACGCCGCCGCCGTGCGTCTCGACCGCGACCTCGACCGGCACCGGTGTGACCGCGCCTACGTCGGTGTGGATCACATGCACCGAGCGACCCTCGATCCACAGGCGTCCGTCGCTGTCAAGGTGGCCGACGTCGCCGGAGCGATGCCAGATCGCGCCGAGCGAGTCGGTGGGTCGCGCGTCGCGTTGGGTGCGCCACAGTTGGTCGTAGCCATCGGACATCCACGGGGCGCGCACCAGCACCTCACCGGTGATACCGGTGGCCTCGGCGATGAGTGGTTGCTGCGCGTCGAAACCCAACGGCACGATCATCACCGTGGCCCCCGTGACCGGGGAGCCGACGCAGACCCCACCTGCGCACGCCGCGGCCGCGTCGAGCTCGGTCAGGTCGATGTCGGCCACCGGAAGGCATTCGGTCATGCCATAGGGGGTGTGCAGCTCGGCCGCGGGGCACAGCGCCGCGGTTGCACGCAAGGTGGCGATCGGTACCGGCGCGCCGGCCGAGAGCACGAGCCGCAGTCGGGCAAGCCGCGCGTCGGCAGCCGGCGCCGCCGTACGCACCACGTTGGTGAGCGCCGCGGGCGAGGCGAACACGATCGACGCGTCGACCGCTTCGCACGCGTGGGCCAGCGCGTGCGCGGTGAGCGAACCGGGGCGGGTCACGTCGACCGCGGGAATTGTCGAGGTGATGCCGAGTGCCGGGCCGTACAACGCGAACGGCGCGAACGCGGCGACGAGGCGGTCATCGGAGGTGATCGCATACGTGCGTGCGAGAGCGTCGCGCTGCGCCGCCAGCTGACCGTGTAGGTAGCGCACGCCCTTCGCGGGGCCGGTGGCGCCTGACGTATAGAGCACCGCCGCCGGATCGGACCGGTCGGGTTCGCGCGGAAGTGCACCACGCGACGCGGCGAGCGAGTCGAGGGTGGTCTTGGCGCCGGTCGCGGTGACTCGACCCACGGCAACGAGGCGCGCACCCGGCGCCCAGCGCAACGCGCGCGCCGCGGCGAGCGCACGCGGCGGGCCGATCACCCACTGCACGCGCGCGGCGCGCACCGCACGACCGAGGCCCCGCACGCCCAGACCGCGATCTGCGATCACGGTCACCGCGCCGGCGCGCCAGCAGCCATAGACCGCGGCCACGAGGTCTGCGCTCGGGGGCACCAGCAGGGCCACACGATCGCCAGGCTGCACACCGTGTTCGGCGAGCCCGCGGGCGATGCCCGTCACGCGTTCGTGCAACGCCGAGAACGAGACCGTCGCGCCGGTCGCGCCGTCCGCCCAGGCGGTCGTCGAATCGTCCGCCCGTGCAGCCAGCGCGGCCCAGACGGGCGTGTACGGCGCGGTGGACGTAGGTGCGTCGCCATCGGCCGCGCCGCGCGCGGGCTGCACCGTGGCAGGGGTGAGGCCCCGAGCCGCCCGCTCGACGTGATCGGTCAGCCAGGTGTCGATCACGCCGGCGACATCGGCCGCCCGGTGCTCGGCCGGGCTGAGATGGCCTGCACCCGAGAAGCGGTGCAGATCGGCGTGCGGGACGCGGGCGGCGAGATCGTGAGCGAAGTCGTCGCCGAACACCGGGTCGACCGCGCCCCAGAGCACGAGCGCGGGAACCGTGAGCGAACGGAGGCCTTCGGCCACCGCGCCGATCGCGGGCGCAGACGGGTGCGACGACCCGAGCGGAACGTCGGCCACGAACTCGGCGACCGCCCGTCGATCACGGGCGTGCCGGTATGGCGCACGCAACGCCCTACGCGCCGACGCGTCGAGGCGGCGGCGTGACAACGCAAGCGTGCCGTCGACGAATGCCCTCGTGCGGCGCCCGACCAGATCGGTGACAGGCCCGGTGGCGGCGAGGCGGATGAGCCACGGGGCGCGGCGCCCCGCGGGCACGGCCACGCCGGTGTTGCACAACACCACGCCTGCGAGTTGATCGCCCGCCGCCAAGGCCCAGCCGAGCGAGATCGGCCCACCCCAGTCGTGGCCCACGGTGAAGACCGGGCCGTCGATGCCGAGCGCGTCGATCACCGCCGTGAGATCCGCGACGCGGTCCGCGAAGCGCCGAGGTGCAGTGCGTTCGGAGAACCCCATGCCGAGCTGGTCGACGGCCACGACGCGGTAGCGGTCACCGAGCCGATCGAGCACCGAGCGCCACAGGTACGACCACGTGGGGTTGCCGTGCACGCACACGAGCGTGGCGATGGGTTCGGCCGGGCCGCACTCGAGCAGGTGCCAGTGCCGAGTGATGCCGGTGTTGTCCACCACGGCGAGGGTGCGTGACCACGCCGGGTCGATGCCCCACTGCGCGAGCTCGACCGCAGTGGGCATCGCGGGCACGCTCACGCCTCGCTCACCAGACGATCTCGGTGAAGCTCGTGTTGAGTCCCGAGCCGATACCCATGCACAGCACACGCGCGCCGGGTGCGATGGTCGATGCAACGCCTGCGAGAGTGATCGGGATTGCGGCGGGCCCCACGTTGCCATATTTCGGGAACGTGAGCGGAACCTTCGCCGCATCGATGCCGAGCCGCTCGCACATCATCCGCGTGTGCACCGCGCTCACCTGGTGAATGACGTACTGGTCCATGCCGTCGGCCCAGTCGAACACCTCGGCGGCATCGGCCCACGCCGCGTCGACCAGTTCGAGCCCCGCGTCGAGGAGCCGCTTGGTGTCGGTGTGCATGCGGTCGAGATCGCCGACGCACAGCGTGTGGTGCGCGGTCGCGGCGCGGGCGATGCCGCCGACGAGTCGATGCGAATCCGGGTGGTCGTCGAGGGGGCCGAGCACCATGGCCGCGGCACCCGAGCCGAGCGTGAGCGATGCGAACTCGTCGAACACGTCGGCGACGGTGGTCTCGGCGCGCTGCAGCCGCGCGATCGTCGCCAGTTGCGTGCGACGGCTGCCTTCTGCGTCGACGAGCAGCGCGTACTTCACGAAGCCCGCGTCGATCGCAGTTGCCGCCAGGTGCATCGCGTTCACGAACCCCAGACACGCGTTCGCGAGGTCGAAGTTGGTACACGACGTGCCAAGCCCCAGATGGTCGTGCACCGCGCACGCCATGGACGGCTCGAGATGGTGCTTGCACACCGACGTCGAGATGAGCATGCCGATGTGCGAAGGATCGATGCCGGCCGCGTCGATGGCTTTGCGACCTGCCCACCCGGCGGCCTGGTCAAACGTGACCTCCTCGGGCCACCACCGCCGTTCCTTCACGCCCGCGAGCTCGGCGAGGAGCCCGCCTCGCAACCCGAGCCGCTGGTGGGTCGCGGCGAGCTGGTCGTCGATCCACGCGGAAGTGACCACCTCGGGCGCTTCGACGGCCTCGACGCTCAGCACGCCGACGTTTCGGTGGTGGTACTTCGAGTTTCCGCTCACGTTGCTGGCACCCGTCTCCGACGCCGAGCCGACCAACGGCTCGGAGCCTGGAGGAACGCGGCGGGCCCACGGCCCTGCGGAGCAACCAGTGTAGAGGGAAGCGAAGGCGGGGCGACCGCGCAGGGGTGATACTGGGTGCATGGCGATCCGCTTCTTCGACCCGCGTCCGCCCACGCCCGAGTCACGCGATTCATATGCGGTCGAGGTACCTCGTGGGCAGGCCCGCCGCATCGGGCTGTTGGCGAACGGGTTCCCCGACTCGATGGCGTTCCTCGACGCGGTGGCCCGCGCGCTCGCCTCTGCAGCACCCGATACGCGGTTCGTACGGGTCGAGAAGATGAGCCCGCCCACGCCCCTGACCGCCGAGCAGGTACGCATGCTCACCGATGACTGTGACGGGGTCATCGCCGCCTACGGCCATTGAGGCAGTTGCACCCTCGGCACCGTGAGTGACGCCATCATCATCGCGCGCGCCTTCGGATGGCCATGAGCAGCGCATGGCTCGAGGCTGCCGACGAGCACGACGCGCACGAAGTGCTGCACGCGCTCGGCTGCACCGACGGCCTTCCGGTGGTCGTGCCCACCGACGCGCGGGTCGCGGCGATGATCGCCGGCGGGCACGACGCGGCCGCGACGATTCTCGGCGTCCGAACAGCCCGTTCCCGCCGCTGTCGGCGACGCCCGCGGTCACGCTCATCGCGGTCGAGGGGCCGAGCCAGGTCATGTTCGTGCCCGTGGGCGATTCCCCGGCGGCGGACGCCGACCGCATACTCGACATGGTCGTGCGCACGATGCTCGTGCCCGGTTCGCTCGCGGACATGGGGTACCGCGGATGCGCGGCGCTGCTGTTGTCGCCGCTGCACGCCGACGTGCTCCCGGCCGCCGACATCCGCCGGCTTCACGGCCACGTCCGCGGCGCGCCGTCGACACCCGACGACGAGACAGTGCACGGCTTGTCGTCGCCGCACCACCTGCTGATCGCGGTGGCCGGAGGCGCCGGCACCTATTCGGCGGTGCTGTGCGGCCTCGCGGACGGAGTGGGCAACATCGTCACGATGCCCATCACCTGACCCGCCCGCCGCGGCGTCGTTACGCGTCGCCGGGCACCCGAGGAAAGCGGAACAGCTCGCGCGCGTTCAGTTCGATCATGCGGTGTGCTTCGTCGTCGGGCACGTCGGCGAGCACCATCTCGGCGTACGCGCGCGACGAGGGCCATTTCGAATCGGCGTGCGGGTAGTCGGATTCGAACAAGATGTGGTCGACACCGATGCGATGACGCAACTCGATGCCCACCGTGTCGTCGAGCAGGCAGCCGTACACGTTGCTCCGGTACAGCTCGGACGGCGGGATCGTCATGTGCAGGTCGCTGCGGCTGTGCCGGTGCTGTTGCCAGATGTAGTCCGCGCGCTCGAGCGCGGCGGGGATCCACCCGAGCCCGCCTTCGCTGAGCGAAACCTTCACCCCGGGGAACTCGTGGAAGACGTGCGAAAGCAGGAACGACACCATCGTCGTCCACGAGCTCACGGGCATCAGGAACGACGTGACCGACTGCGGTGCATCATCGCTCGGTTTGGGAGTGGACCCCGACGACCCGATGTGCGTGCAGATCACTTGCCCATGGTGTTGCACCGCGGCCCAGAACGGGTCCCATGCGCGGTCGAACAACGACGGCAGCCCGAGCGGCGCAGGGTTCTCGGGAAAGCTCACGGCGCGGGCCCCGAGCGCCGCGGTGCGTTCGACCTCCGCGACACACAACGACACATCCCACAACGGCACGATCACCATCGGTATCTGACGCCCGGGCGCGTAGGCACACCATTCGCCGAGCACGAAATCGTTGTAGGTCTGCACGCACGCGAGCGCGAGCGCGCGGTCGCGTGTCTTCAAGAAGCGTGTGCCGGCGAAGCGGGGAAAGGTCGGGAAGCAAAGTTGAGCCTGCACACCGTCGAGGTCCATGTCGGCGGTGCGGTCCTTCGGCGAGTAGCAGCCGGGGCGGATCGCGTCGTAGCGCAGCGCGTCGCGGCCGCGCTCGTCGACAGGCACACC
>JANMVY010000312.1:0-1627 GCA_031393535.1 Actinomycetes bacterium
CGCGACCTCGTCGGTGACGAATTGCACGTGACCGTCGAGGCGACCGTCGGCGACCGCGCACAGCTCGAGCGCGAGTGATCCGTAGGCCCGGAACTGCGCCCAGCCGTAGTGCCGCGGCGGCCAACCCGCGAGCGAGATCACACTCGCCCCAAGTGCCGGGGTATCGGGACGCTCGATGCGCTCGGTCGCCTCACCCGAGAACGTGCGGAACGCGCCTCGACCGCGCACTGCGTGAAAGCGGAGGCCCGACGAGTGATCGTGCACGAGCGCAACCCACGCGCCGTGATCGTCGATGGCGCACAACGCGGTCGACCACCACGGCAGTCGCTGCGACGCGTTCGTCGAGCCGTCTATCGGATCGACCACCACCACGATCCCCGCGTGCGAGCTGCCGCGCCGCATGCCCGATTCCTCCGAGAGCACCGTGACGAAGGCACCGTCGAGCACGTCGAGCACGGCCGCGTCCGCGGTGCGATCGTGGTGGTATTGGGCGCCATGGTCTCCGTCGGCCGCGAGCCCCCACTCGGCCTGGGCGCGAAGGGCGGTCGCGACGGCATCGGCGGCGGCACCGAGCAGGGTCAGCATCGAGCTCGCCGGGTCGGTGTCGGGTTCCACCGCGCCAGTATGACGAGCGGCCGCCCGACCGCGGCGCACCGTGGGAATTCGGCCCGTCTCGTGGCAGGCTTGTACGCCCGTTCGTCGCAGGAGAACCCCCTTTGGCCGTCATCGATGTCGCCGGTTTCGTCGCCGACCTGAAGGATCACGCCGTCGATCACGGCTTCCACGTGCACGACGAGCGGCATTTCGTCGAGACCTACTCCATGCGCCAAGCGTGGGAGGTCGATCTTCACCCTGAAACCGCGTGCGGTGGCCCGCTCGATCTACATCTCGCGCTCGAGGTCGACCCGCGAGTGCTGTTCGCGTTCGAGGACGAGGTGCTCGCGCTGCCCGACGAGGACTCGGAGCCGGCCGACAACTTCCGTCTGCCGCTCATCTTCACATGGACCCTTCCGCCGCTCGTGCACGGTCCCGACCTTTTGGTGCTCGCCACCGAGCTCGCGGGCGTCGGCGGTCCCGAGTTGCCCCTCGAGGTGTCGGCGGTCGATTCGTTTGGCTCGGTCACCGATCCCTCGCAACGCAGCCTCACCGTGGTCGCTCGCGTCGAAGTCTCGCTGGCGAAGATCTACCTCGGGCAAGAGCTGTTGTGCGACGTGCTCGACCGTTGCCACTCGGTGAGCGAGAACCTCGTCGACCGTGCTCCGGCGTGGCTCGACGAAGTCTGAGCCGCGCCGGATGCCGCGCCGCGTGTCAGTTCTGCTCACGCGGCGCGCGTAGCGCGCGAAACGCCCGCATCGGACAGACGGCCCGGGTAGTCACCACATGACGTAAATATGATGGAAACAGCCGATTAATCGCAGGCGAACCCCGTGTATTTCGGGGTCGGACGGCGAGATTCAGGACGATAGTCCTGTTTCCCCGGCGTCGCGGCGGCTAGTCTTTGGTTGATTCCCGGCTCCGACGCACGGAGCATCGCACATCATCTCGAGGAAAGCGGCCGCCATGAAGCGCTCGAAACTTCTCGCTGGAGCCATCGCATTGCTTCCGGCTGCAGGGCTGCTCGCGATCA
>JANMVY010000332.1:0-3248 GCA_031393535.1 Actinomycetes bacterium
GGGATCATGGGGGATGCCGATCCGCGCGAACAGCAGACGCAGGTAGTCGTAGACCTCGGTGATGGTGCCGACGGTCGAGCGTGGGTTGCGCGACGCCGACTTCTGGTCGATCGAGATCGCGGGAGAGAGCCCCTCGATGAAATCGACGTCGGGCTTGTCCATCTGGCCGAGGAACTGACGGGCGTAGGCCGAAAGCGATTCGACGTAGCGGCGTTGGCCTTCGGCATAGATTGTGTCGAACGCGAGCGACGACTTGCCCGAACCCGAAAGCCCCGTGAAGACGATGAGCTTGTCGCGCGGCAGCGTGAGGTCGACGTTGCGCAAGTTGTGTTCGCGGGCACCACGGATGACGAGCTGATCGGCCACGGCGAGAGCCTAGGCCCGGCAAGGCACGAACATGCGTTTGGTCGGGGTCACGGCGCGTCGAACGTGACCACCGCTACTGCGAGGGTGACGCGCCGACCGAACGGCACCATCACCGACACCCGATCGACGCCATCCGGCGCGTCGTACCACGGCCGTAGCTGCTCGATCACACGTTGCGGATCCGCCGTGATCACGACCAATCGACGCACCCCCGCCGCGCGCAGCCGACTCGCATGCAGGACCACGTCATCGTCTCGCGCGGTCAACCACCGCTGCTCGATGGCGAGCGACCACAACAGCCGGCCGGTCGCTCGGTCACCTGCGAGCACCACCGGTCGCGGGTCACCATCACCCGGCGCGCGCCGAGCGGTCACCGCCGCAACGGTCGTGCGCATCGACTCGGTGAAGCGGTGATCGGTGACGAGCGATGCGATCGCCATCGCGCCCATCGCCACCACCATCGCGACGACGCCGACCGTAGCGAGACGTCGACTCGCCCGCGGCAACGATCGCAATCCGCCGATGAGGCCGATCGAAGCCAGGGGCGTCACAACCGGCAAGCCCACGGCAAGGAACCGACCCCCCCATGCGTTTCCCGCGTCCGAATATTGCGTGGCGAACACGGCGAGCGTGAACAGCAACGCCGTCGCCGCCAACAGCGCCGGCAGCGGTCGACGAACCACGGCGCGGTCGAGCATGACGAGCCCTACCAGCAGAACCGGGGAGGCCAACAACAGGCCGGGAACGAGGTGGCCCGGATCGACGACGAATGCGGCGCACGCGCTCGCGCCCGCCGCGGCGAAGCTCCAACCGGCGCGCCCGCGTTGCGCTTCAGTGCCACGCCGACGAGCACCGACAACCGCGAACACGAGCGTCGCGACGAGAAGCACGCGCAGCCACGCCGATCCGTCCGGGGCGCCCACGAGCACCTTGACGAAACCACGCCATCGCTGCGCGAGCACACCGCCGTCGCCGGCGATGCTGAACGGCGCCGCATCCGACCCGACCACGAGCGACCGCACGAACGCGTCGAGCAGGTAGCCCACAGCCGACACCACGAGCACCGCGCCACCGCGCACCAAATCACCGTGCGCCGTCGCGCCACGCGCGCCGCGCACGCCACGTACACCGCGCGCCACGAGCACGACGCCGAACGCCGCGCCGAACAGGACCGCCTCGTTGCGCACGAGTTGCGCGCAGAGAAGCAGCGTCAACCCGGTCGCCACCGCGAACACGGGACGCCGCTTGTCAGAGGTCAGGCACAGCACTGCGAAGCCGACGGCCGCAGCCCCGAGGGTGTGTGCGATCAGCAGATAGGAGTCGTTGAACAGCGGTGTGGCCGCGCCGGTGATCCACAACGTCAGCGTGGCGGCGCGCGGATCGATCCGCCGGGCGAGCAGCGCGGCGGCGACCGCGGCGAGCAACGTGCCGGCGAGTGAAACCGCAAAGGCTGCCGCAACGCCGCCCAGCCGATATGGCAGAACGAGCAGCAGCGGGTACACCGGATGCTTCGCCATCGGCGCGAACTCGAGCGTGCCCGCTCGTTGTGATGACAAGTCGACCGCGAAGGCCGAGCCGGTGGGGTCTATGCCAGGAAGCGGATGCGCGAGAAACCACCCACCGCCTTGTTCGAGCAGGTGCACCTGTGCGAGCACGGCTCCTTCATCCGAGATCGACGGCTCGTAGGGCCGCACCAGGCCGAGCACGACCACCAGGCAACCGCCGAGGAGCAACGCGTGAAAGCCGAGCGAGCGACGCCCGGCGCGCGGAACTCGGCCCCGGGAGGTCGGCGTCGCACGGCTCGTCGCCATGACGGACGGGCCGGCGAGAAGGGTCACCTCGCGATGGTCGGCATCGCGGGGGCGGCGTTGAGTCATCGGCCGCGGGTGCGGGGCACCGATCGCCCTCAGCTCGAGCGGCCGCGTGCCGATGTAGAGCGTGATGGTCAACGCTCCGACCCCCACCGTGCGGCCGGCGCAGGTATCGGCACACCGACCCGACGCGCCCGCCACGCGGGTCGCGCGCGCCCTGTGCCTCCTGGTCGCGACCATCCCCCTCGCGGTTGGCTGGGTCCTGTGGGCCGCGCCCGGTGCGGCCGATGACTACAACCGGCGGGTCTCCTTCGCCCCGTTCGACTTCGTGGTGATCGCGTTGTTCGCCTTCTGGATCCGTGGCTTCGTGGGCACCCGCATCGCGCGACCCTCGCGATCGGTCGGCTCGCTGCTCGCCGTCGCGTTCGTGTTGGTCTACCTGGTCTCGTTCTCCGCGCATCCGTCATGGCGAGGGCTCGACTACGCACTGCGCCTGCTGGGCGGCGTGGCGATCGCCGACCTCGTGCGTCGCCTCGATGTCGATGCGCTCCGTCGGCTGTGCACAACGCTCACCGCGGTGGGAGCGGTCGAGTCGCTGCTCGCCATCGCGCAGAGCGTGCGCGGCCAGGGGTTCGCGCTGTATCCGTTCGACCAGGCCGGGCCGCTGTTCGCGTTCGGCGACACGCACGCGGGCCGAGGCGGATTGTCGCATCCCTACCATCTCGCGGTCTTCTTGTTGTTGAGCGCGTTCGCGGCGATCGTCGGTGGCCGACACAGCGAGCACATCGAACGACGAGTGTGGATGATCGCGATCGCGGTCATCGGCGCCGGGCTCGCCGTCACGTTCTCGCGCTCGGTCGTCCTCGCGCTCGCGCCTACGACCGTCGTATGGTGCATGGCACACCGTGAGAACATCGGGCGCGCCGTGCGTCCGCTCATGGCTGCATTGCTGATCGGTCTCATCGCAACCGGGGCGATCTTCGCGAGCGGCTGGACAACGCGAGCGCAACAGAGCACCAACACGAGCGCGGACCGCGGCCGGGTCGCACTGGCGCAGGCCGGGCTGCGACT
>JANMVY010000339.1:0-1936 GCA_031393535.1 Actinomycetes bacterium
TGTGGGTCGCGATCTTCTATTTCGTCGGTGCTGTTGTGTCGTTGCTCGTGCGCGACGCCGACGCCGCCAACACCATGGCGCAACCCACTGCGTCAGCCGACGCGGGTTAGGACAACGTGACCACAACAGAGATCCCCAAGATCATCAGCGTCGACGATCACGTGGTCGAACCCGCCCACCTCTTTCGCACGTGGCTTCCAACGAAACATCGCGAGGCAGGTCCTCGTTGTGAGACCAAGCGGTTGCATGTGGCCTTCGAAGGCGGCGCGACGTACACGACTACGTTCGCGGACGACGGCGTTGCGGGCGACGTGTGGTTCTACGAGGACCTCGTGGTGCCGTTGCGGCGCAACATCGCAGCGGCGGGGTTCCCGCGCGAAGCGATGACCCTGCAGCCCATCACCTACGACACCATGCGCCGCGGTTGTTGGGACCCGGTCGCGCGGCTCGCAGACATGGACACGAACTGGGTCGAGGCTTCGCTGTGCTTCCCGACCTTCCCGCGGTTCTGCGGGCAGACGTTCGCCGAGGCGAGGGACAAAGAGGTCGCGCTCGCGTGCGTCCGCGCGTACAACGACTGGATGGTCGAGGAATGGTGCGGCGATTCCGGCGGCCGCCTCATTCCGCTCACGATCGTGCCGTTGTGGGACGTCGCCCTTGCGGTCGACGAGGTGCACCGAAACGCGGCACGCGGTGTACGGGCGGTGTGCTTCAGCGAGTGCCCGGCGAAGTTGGGCCTGCCGTCGATTCACTCGGGGTATTGGGACCCATTTTTCGCAGCGTGCGAGGCCACTGGGACAGTCGTCAACATGCACATCGGTTCGTCGTCGTCGACCACGAGCACGTCGGTCGATGCTCCGGCGGCGGTGCAGATCACGCTCAGCTTCAACTACTCGCTGATCTCGTTGTCGGACTACTTGTTCTCCGGGGTGTTCGTGCGATTTCCCCGGTTGACGGTGGCCTACTCCGAAGGGCAGATGGGTTGGATTCCCTTTGTGCTCCAGCGCGCCGACGATGTTTGGTTGGAGCACCGCGGATGGAACGGTGTTGCCGACCTTCTACCCGAGCCGCCGTCCACCTACTTCCGTCGCAACGTGTTCGCGTGCTTTTTTCGTGACGATGTCGGTGTCCGCATGATCGAGGACGTGGGCCCGGACAACATCACCTTCGAGACCGACTATCCGCACACCGACACGACGTGGCCTCACACGAAGCAGGTGGCCACCGCCATGCTCGCGGGCGTACGCGACGACATCGTCTACAAGTTGTTGCGCGGCAATGCGATCCGCATGCTCGGACTGCCCCTTCGTTGAGCGACCCGTCGGGCATGGTCCGCGCGTTCAAAAGCGCGCGAGCTCGGGAGGATTCGCGTATGGCGTGTGGCCGCCCATGGGGCTGGCCGTCGCCGTCGTGGCGAGCGCCGCGGCGTACGACGCGATGCCGATCGTCGACCCGCCTTCGCAGGTCCAGTCGGCCGCGGCGCAACTCCAACCAGGTTGGGCTTGCCCTTCGAGCGCACCGGTCCAGTAGAGGGTGATCGCGACACCGGCTGGCGGGGCGCAACCGGCCACGGCGTGGTCGGTGACGGGGTCATCGACGATCACTCGCGCGAGACGCCCACCGAAGTTCTCGCCGCGGCAATAGAGCTTGGCTGCGAACGCCGCGCCGTTCGAGAACCCGTCGAGGATCACGCGGGTGCAGCCCGCGCCGTCGATCGACGCCGTGACTGCGACGAGCCCGGCTTGGTAGCCCGCCTCGGGAAAGTAGAGCCATTGGCGTCCGCCCCAACCGCTGGCGTTTCCGGTCGGTGCGAGGTAGGTGACACCGCGTTGTTCGGTGGCGGCCGAACCGGTTCCGCCCTTACCGTGGAGCCGTACTACGCAGTTCTTCGACGCGGCGACATCAGCCGGTGCGGGAGCGACGCGGTCGAGTGTCG
>JANMVY010000367.1:0-2430 GCA_031393535.1 Actinomycetes bacterium
TCGTGTCGAACTTCGCGGCATCGGTCTCGATGGCCGGATCGAGCGCGGTTGTGCGCACGACCGAATCGGTGATCACGGGATTCATCGGCTACTTCCTTGCGTGATCAGGGCGACGTGGCGCAGGTCGTACGCGGCGACTGCCCCTATGACGATGACCGACGGATTCGGCACCGGCTCGTCACCGAGGTGGTCGAGCGTGGTGCGCAGCTCGCGTTGGGTAGGTCGGGTAGCTTCGGTGATGACCGCGACCGGCGTGTCGGCGGCCATGCCCCCCGCGAGCAGGCGATCGGCGATGGCCCGTGCACGCGCCGCACCCATGAGGACCACGAGCGTGGTGCCGAGACGCGCCAGCGCATCCCAGTCGAGCACACGGTCATTGGTCGGGTCTTGGTGCGCGGTGACCACGGTGAATCCGCTCGACGCGTTGCGCGACGTGAGTGGGATGCCGGCCGCCGACGGACCGGCGATCGCGGAGGACACGCCGGGCACCACGTCGGTCGCGATCCCCGCGACACGGAGCGCGACGAGCTCCTCGGCGCCGCGACCGAACACGTGCGGGTCGCCGCCCTTCAAGCGCACGACGCAATCGAATCGCGCGCCGCGGTCGACCAGGATGGCGTTGATGTCCGCCTGGGTGACCGCGTGGGCACCCGGACGCTTCCCCACGTCGACCTGCTCGGCCCACGGCGGCGCAATCGCCAGGATCTCGGGGCTCACCAACCGATCGTGTACCACGACATCGCAGCGACGAAGCAGCTCGGCGCCGCGCACGGTCAACAGCCCCGGATCGCCCGGGCCGGCGCCGACCAGGTGGACGGTCATGCGGCACCCGCGTCGAGCGCGAGCTGGGCGTGCAAGAGCGCGCGGGCGTCGGCGATACGGCCCTGCGCCACCAGGTCGGGCAGGCCGCTGTCGAGCGCGCGCCGCCATGCGGGCGACTCCGTCGAGCGACCTGCGAGGTGCAACTCGGCGCGCGTCTCGGCCAACAGGTCGAGCAGGTCGACGTAGGTGTCGTGAACCACCGCCTCGATGCGTGTCTTCAACCATGCGGCCAACGCAGGGCTACGACCCGCGGTCGACACCGTGATCTGTATGTCGCCCTTGCGCACGAGGGCCGGCAGCGTGAACGAGCAGTTGTCGGGATCGTCGGCCGAGTTCACCGGAACACCGGTGGCCCGCGCGTCGCGGGCGACCTGCGCGTTGACCATAGGATCGTCGGTCGCGGTGATCACGACGCGATACGACGCCGCTTCGCCGCGTTGGTATTCGCGCTCGTGCCAACGCAGCGATGCGTTGTCGCGCAACTCAGCGACGGCGCGCGGGGCGACAACCGTGACCGCGGCACCTGCCTCGAGGAGGCCGGCGACCTTGCGTGCCGCAACGGCGCCGCCGCCCACCACGAGCACCGGTTGGTCGCGTAGCTCGAGGTTGACAGGATAGTGCGGCGCGCGGGTACGGCGGTCGATTGTGGTGCTCACAGGTGGAGCCCGCACTCGGTCTTGTCGGACCCGACCCAACGGCCCGATCGCGTCTCGTCGCCCGCGGCGACCTTGCTCGTGCACGGCCAGCACCCGATCGACGGATAACCCTGGTTCTGCAGCGGGTTGACGATCACGTCGTTCTCACGGGTGTAGCGGGCGACGTCGTCGTGGGTCCAGTTGGCGAGGGGGCACACCTTGACCACGCCGCGCTTGTCGCGGCTAACGATGGGAGCAAGGGTGCGGGAGTCAGTCTCGGCACGGCGCAGCCCGGTCATCCAGGCGTCTTTGTCGGCCATGACGCGGTCGAGCACCGCAACCTTGCGCGCCGCACAGCAGCCCTCGGTGCCGAGGCTGAACAGGTCGCCGACGGTGGGCTTGGCCCGCTCGACGCGCAGGTTGAGCTGGTAGCGCTGCTGCGCGTTTCGCACCGTGAGGAGGGTTTCGGGAAAATGGAACCCGGTGTCGAGGAACACCACCTCGACATCGCGATCGACCTTGGTCGCGATGTCGATCAGAACGGTGTCGGCCATCGATGCCGCCACGCACAGCCGCGTGCCGAAAGTATCGATGGCCCAGGAAACGATGTCGGTCGCCGCCCATGCGTCGAAGCGGGTCGACAGCTCATCGAGCGCGATGTCGCTCAACATGCCCGGTGTGTGCGCCGTGAGGGCGGCGCCGACCTGGGGGGGAGCGACGGCATTCGTGGTCTGCATCGGGTCGTCCTTGGCCGGGGACATCTGCAACCGTGCTCGATTGCAGGTAATTCCGATCGGGATACTCAGGTTTAGCGCCCGGGGACTCGCTTCGCAACCTCAGGCTCCGAAACCGCCCCCCGCCCGCCGGCGGCCACGAGCATCTAATGTGCCGCCGATACCCGTTCGAAACAAGGAGTGGACGATGGCCAACAAGGCGCTGCTCGCCGGGGTGCGCATCATCGAGAGCTCGATGC
>JANMVY010000385.1:0-2791 GCA_031393535.1 Actinomycetes bacterium
GCGGCCCGCGCTGTCCAGACTTGTTGGTCGCTGTCCGCGAGCTGTCGCTCGCGTCGAAATGAAGGCTGAGCCATGGCCAGACGAAAAGTCGTCGCAATCGTTCGTATCCAGATCCCCGCGGGCCAGGCCACGCCCGCGCCGCCGGTGGGTACGGCTCTCGGTCCGCACGGCGTGGCCATCATGGAGTTCTGCAAGCAATACAACGCGGCGACCGAGTCCCAGCGCGGCATGATCGTGCCCGCCGAGATCACCGTCTTCGACGACCGGTCGTTCACCTTCATCACCAAGACGCCGCCGGTTCCGGTCTTGCTGCGCGCGGCCGCGGGCATCGACAAGGGCTCGGCCACGCCGAACAAGGCCAAGGTCGGCAAGGTGACCGACGCCCAGGTAACCGAGATCGCACGCACGAAACTGCCCGATCTCAACACCGATGACCTGGGTGCGGCAAAAAAGCAGGTCGCGGGCACCGCTCGCAGCATGGGCATCCTCGTCGAGGGCTAGTTCCGCGACGGCGAGTATGTGGTCGAGGGCGAGTCCCACGAGAGGTTCATTCCGTCGAGGCGCAACGACGCCTCGAACCCCGACCGGTCACCTCACCGTTCGGACCCAATACACGAGGGAGCCATCATGGCGAAGGGCAAGAAATATGTCGAAGCGGCGCGCCGCTTCGATCGCGACCACCTCTACAGCGCCTCGGAGGCGTTGGCGCTGGTGAAGAGCTTGTCGAATCGGAACTTCGACGAATCGCTCGACGCGGCGATCCGTCTCGGCGTCGATCCCCGCAAGGCCGACCAGATGGTGCGCGGCACGGTCGCGCTACCTTCGGGCACCGGCAAAGATGTGCGCATCGCAGTGTTCGCGCAAGGTGACGCCGCCGCGGCCGCCCGCGCCGCGGGTGCCGAGCACGTGGGTGCCGACGATCTGGTCAAGCTCGTCGAAGGCGGCATGCTCGATTTCGACGTGGCGATCGCCACGCCCGATCTCATGCCGATGGTAGGCAAGCTCGGGCGAGTCCTCGGTCCGCGCGGCCTCATGCCGAACCCGAAAACCGGGACGGTCACCGAGGACACCGCTCGTGCAGTCGCGGAGTTCAAGGGCGGCAAGGTCGAGTACCGCACCGACCGCTACGGCAACGTGCATGTGCCGATCGGAAAGGCGAGCTTCGAACTCGACGCGTTGCAGGCCAACCTGTACGCACTCATCGACGAGGTCGAACGGGCCAAGCCCGCGACCGCCAAGGGCAAGTACCTCAAGAAGGTCGTCCTCTCCTCGACCATGGGCCCGGGGGTCAAGGTCGACCCGAATCAAATCCGCGAGCCGGTCTGATACACTCTCCCGGTTCGCAATTTCCGAACTCGCCGAAGACCTTCGGTGTGCCGCTGTGGCACCGAATGGGCACCCGCCCGCCGAACGAGGTGAACGCATCGCAACGGCCGCTCCCGCGGAACCGTGTCGGGTGTTCGTCCTCCTTGGGCGGACACCCGGTTCTCATTTTCGGCCGAGCGCGGACGACTGCCCAAGACAAACAACCCACGAGTAGTGAAAGGAGGTGCGGATGGAGAACCCGAGACCAGAAAAGGTCGCGGTGGTCGACGAAGTGCGCGAAAAGTTGCGCAATGCAGATGCGGCCGTCCTGACCGAGTACCGCGGCCTCAGCGTCGCGGCGATGGCCAAGCTCCGCAATGAGCTTCGACCCGCCGGTGGTGAGGTGAAGGTGTACAAGAACACCCTCGTTCGGTTTGCTGCCCGAGACCTGGGCCTTGAGATCGACGACCTCCTCACGGGCCCCACGGCTATCGCCTTCGTTCGCAAGGGCGGCGGTGACGCCGTAGGCCTGGCCAAGGTCCTGAAAAAGTATGCGGCGGAGAACGAGGCCCTCGTCATCAAGGGCGGCGTGCTCGGCACGACCCGCATTTCGTCCGACGACGTCAAGGCCCTCGCCGAGATACCCCCGCGCGAGCAGTTGCTCGCCGAGCTGGCCGGTCTGATGGTTGCGCCGATGCAACAGTTCGTCAACTTGCTCGATGCGGTACCGCGCGACTTCGCGTACGCACTGCACGCGCTCATCGAAAAGCACGAAGCGGTCGCGGCCGAGGCCGCGACCGAGTCACCTACCCACGTTCACGCTCGAAATCACGGAGAAGAAGACATGCCGACGAAGGACGAGATCCTCGACGCAATCGCCAACATGACCGTCCTTGAGCTCAAAGAGCTCAAGGAGGCCTTCGAAGAAAAGTTCGGAGTCACCGCTGCGGCGCCGGCCATGGCGTTCAACCCGGCGATGATGGGCGGCGGCGAGGCTGCGCCGGTCGTCGAGGAGCAGGACGAGTTCGATGTCATCCTCCTCGCCGCCGGCGAGAAGAAGATCAACGTCATCAAGGAGGTGCGCTCGCTCACGAACCTCGGACTCAAAGAGGCGAAGGACCTCGTCGACGGCGCCCCCAAGACGGTGCTCGAAAAGGTGTCGAAGGAAGACGCCGAGAAGGCCAAGGCGCAGCTCGAAGGAGCCGGCGCCTCCGTCGAGCTCAAGTGATCGAACGGGCTGGGCGTTCCCCGGCCCGTTGCACCACCGCGACGTGGGCCGGGGGTGTCCCCGGCCCCGGGCGCATGGTCTCGTGGCGGAGCGGGTTGCCTCGGGGCTGTCGCGCGCAGTAGCATTCTTGGTTGCCGTGCCCGCTCGTCGCCGTTCCATTGTTTTGCCGTTTTCGGCTTGGAGCGCCCTCGCATGGATGCGGTCGTCGGTAGTGCCCTACCGGTTCTCACCCTACTGCCAGGAGTAGCCTGTGTCGTC
>JANMVY010000391.1:0-14710 GCA_031393535.1 Actinomycetes bacterium
GACGACGACCGCGGGGAACGGGTCGTGGTGATCGAGTACGAGTTGCACAGCGTGGCGGACCGCTGCCATTGCTTCGGCGTCGAGGGGCGTTTCGGCGTAGCGCGGCGCGTAGCCGGCGGCCAGCAGGAGTACGTTGCGCTCCCGCATCGGCACCTCGAGCTCGTTGGCGAGGTGCAGGATCATCTCGCGGCTGGGGCTGGATCGGCCGGTCTCGATGAAGCTGACGTGTTTGGTGGACACGCCGGCCGCGAGGCCGAGGTCGAGCTGGCTGAGCCGGCGGCGAAGGCGCCATGACCGCAGCAGCTCGCCCACACCGGCGGGGGTGGAGTGCAGTACCGAGGTCACGGTGTGGACGCTAGAGACTCGGCGTCTCTGGTTTCCATTACCTGAGAGGTGATGCCGCCCGGGGCGGGGTGCACCTCACGGGTAATCGCCAACGCGCCTGCACGCGGTCATGGTGGCAGAGGCAGTTGAAGCCAACCCGAAGGGGATGACCATGACCGTGACCGACTCTGTCATCGACGTTGAGGGCGCCGTCGCTCGCTACTTCGACGCTTGGAACGAGCCCGATCCCGCCGCGCGCGCCGTGCTTGTCGCGGCGGCGTGGGCTCCTGACGCTCGTTCCGTGGATCCGTTGGCGGATGTGGCCGGCCACGACGCGATCAGCGCGATGGTCGGCGCGGTGCACGAGCAGTTTGCTGGCATGTCTGTCCGACGCTGCACCGGGATCGACGTTCACCACGACCGGGTGCGGTTCGGGTGGGAGATCCTCACCGACACCGGCGAGACGCTCATGGCCGGCATCGACATCGCCCGACTCGATGAGCACGGCCGTCTCGCCGAGCTGGTCGGGTTCTTCGGCGACCTCAACGGTCTATGACCGCGCAACACCGCCCCGCGGAACGTCAGGGGCGAGGACCGGCCACCGAGACCAAGTTGCGCGGCCGGTTGCGACTCAACGCCGGCGTGTCGTTCACGACAGGCTCCGCGACGCTGGTCTTGGCTCCGAGCCTGTCGCGTGCGCTGGGCGTGGACGCATCTGGTCTCGTGCGGCTCACGGGTGGCGCGCTGGTGGTGTTCGCGGTCGATCTCGTCGTGTTGTCGCGTGCCCGCCGCCGACATCTGTTCCGCGGCGCCGGGATCGTCGTCGTCGCCGATGCGCTGTGGGTCCTCGCCACTGCCGTGGCATTGGCGACGGCGACGATTCCCGTACGCGGCGTCGTGGTCCTCGTCGCGACCGGCGCCCTCGTTGCGGCGCTGGCCACCGTGCAGTGGCGAGCGTTGCGTGACGTCCGCGCCGACGAGCTCGGCACAGGGGACCGTCTCGAATTTCGTGATCAGGTGCCGGAGCTGACGTGAAGCTCGGGGTGATGATCTTCGCTACCGACACCACGGTGCCCGTCCCCGAGCTGGCCCGCGAGGTCGAGCGACGGGGCTTCGAGTCCCTGTGGGTGACCGAGAAGACCCACGTCCCAGTCAGCCGAGCGACCCCTTGGCCGGGTGGCGAGCTACCCGACTGGTACAAGCGCACCTGCGACCCGCTGCTGACCCTCGCGGCCGCGGCGGCGGTGACGACCGGTCTGCGGCTTGGCACTGGTGTGCTGTTGGCCGGGGTCCGCGACCCGATCATCACCGCCAAGGAGATCGCCACCCTCGACTGGCTCTCCGGCGGACGCGTCGAGCTCGGCGTCGGCTACGGCTGGAACCGCGAAGAGCTCGCCGCCCACGGGGTCACCCTCGAAGAAGCCCCTGAGGTACTCATCGACAAGTTGCGCCTCATGAGCGCGCTCTGGAACGCCGACGAGGCCGGATACGAGGGCCGGTACGCCCGCGTCGAGCCGAGCTGGTCATGGCCAAAGCCCAAGCAGCTTCCACACCCACCGATCCACTTCGGTGGCCGCGCCAGCACGAAGCTGTTCGACCACACCGCCCGCCGCGGCAACGGCTGGCTACCCATCGAGGGCTACGGCACAGTGCTCCGCCACCTCCCCGCCCTGCGCGGAGCGTTCGACGCATGCGGCCGCGACCCAGCGTCGGCAGTGGTCACCGTCTACTCCTCCGCAGGTGATCCGACAACCGTCGACGGCTACGCCGACGCTGGCATCGACCGCGTCGTCGTCTCGCTGCCAGCGGCTGACCGCGACTCCGTTTGGGCAGCGCTCGACGGCCACACCGAACGACTCGCCCACCTGCTCGACACACCATGAGGAGACCGCACCAATGACCACCATCCTGAAGCGACTCACCGGGCCTGTGCTCGATCGCGCCCAACGCCAGGCGATGGGCATGATGACTGGATACTTCAACCACCCCACAACGACGGGCTCGGCCCTCACCCGCTTGACGAGCCGGGTGCTGACCTTCAACTGGTATTTCGACCGTGCCATCGTTGTGCAGACAGACGATGGGCTCGTGATCACCGACCCCTTCCACCACACGCTCACGACGGAGCTGCTGGCCAGCCTTCGCGACGGCGGGATCGACTCCCCGGTCCACACCGTCATCTACAGCCACTTCCACCTTGACCATGTCCGCGGCGCCGCTGCCCTCGAACCGGCCCACGTGGTCGCCCACCGCAAGTGTCCCGAGTACTGGAAGGACTTCGAACCCGAGGCCACCGCCGAAGTCCTCGCGCCGAGCGACCTCATCGAAGGAGACACCACCCTCACCATCGGCGGTGTCGACATCGAACTCCTCGACGTCGGCCTGTCCCATACCGACACGCTCTTCATCACCCACATTCCCAGCGAAGGGATCGTCTACGCGCCCGACACCGTCGGCATCGGCGTCTTCCTACCGACCGGCGGGATCGCGCTCTATACCCCCGGCTACTTCCGCGCCCTCGAACGCATCGCGCAGCTCGACTTCGAAACCTTCGTCGGCAGCCACTTCGGTTGGGGCACCAAAGCCCAGTTCCTCGAAGCCGTGGAACATCAGACCGATATCCGCGACTGGGTCCGCCTCGCACTCGCTCAGCACGACGGACCTGTCCCACCCTTCCAGGATCGCCGTCGACTCCTCGCCATCTACGACGACGTCCACCGAAAGATCAAGGCCAAGTACGGCGCGCTCCACGGCTACGACACCCAAGCCCTCTACGCCATCGTCGGGACGATCACCGCCGAGTACGTCGGCTACTGACCCGCTCGATGAGTCTGAGCGACGGACACGCTGGAAGCCGCGACGCTCGCCCCGCCGTGGGCCTGGAGCGGATGGAGGCGCTGTGTCGGGGTGAGGCCACACCGGCGCCGCTCGGAGTGCTGCTGGGATTGCGACTAGTCGAGGCGGGACCGGGATGGACGGTGGTCACGATGTCGCCCTCGCCGGCACACCTGAACCTGGCACGTGTGGTGCACGGCGGCGTCATCGGTGCGCTGTGCGATACCGCCATGGGAGGCGCGGTGCACTCCACGTTGAACTCCGGGGAGACCTACACGACGGCGGAGTTCCGGGTTCAGTTTCTTCGGCCGGTCACCGTCGACACCGGACCGCTTCGCTGTACCGGGGAGGTCGTGCATCGCGGCCGGCGAATCGTCGCTGTCGAGGCTGATGTGCGTGATCAGGATGGAGCGCTGGTGGCGAGGTCGTCGTCCACGTGTCTGCTCACCGCACGATCCAGACCACGAACCCCCTGACGGCTCCAACAGCGACCGGAGGTGTCCTCGGCGAAGGGTTCGTACCCGTTCGAGCGGACTCACGCTCCCGCGACAGCCGTGGCTGAACTCGACTGCCGATAGACCGCGCCTCACCGACGAGCAGCGAGGTCAGTTCAGGTCGGCGGTCATCTGTCGGACGTGGGCGGCCAGCTTGTCGAGCGCCATCGCCCATCCGGCGGCACCGGGGGAGCGGGCGGGTATTCCGACGTGGGTCATGACCATCTTCGTGCAGCCGCCGACGTCCTCGAGCTCGACGCGGATCTCGGTCGTCGTGGGGTGCCCCTCGGGCATGCCCATGTCTGAGGGCGACATCACGTTCCCGTTCTCGTCGGCCATGGACTCGGTGTAGACGAGTCGTTCGTTGGCGACGACCTCGCGGTACTCGCCGGTGAACCACATCTGCATCGGGCCGTTCGGGGTTTGCATCTCCATGCACACCAGCCGGGTGCCCCCTACGCGAACGTCCATCTTGGCGACGGGGATGGTGGCGCCGTCCGGGCCGTACCACGCGGCGAAGTGGTCCGGGTCGGTCCACATCTGCCAGATGAGATGCACCGGAGCATCGAAGCTGCGTTCGATCACCACCGCGTCCTGGGAACCGTTGTCGTCAGTCATCGTTGTCGCCTGTCTTTCGTGTGCGGAGTTGCTTGAGGTAGTCGTCCATGCGGTCGAAGCGGGTCTCCCAGACGGGTCGGTACTGCTCGGCCCAGGTCGAGACCTCTTCGAGTGGTGCGGCGTCGAGGGCGCACGGTCGGTATTGCGCTCGCTGGCCCCGGGTGACCAGCCCGGCTCGTTCCAGGACCTTGATGTGCTTCGAGATGGCCGGGAGGGTCATCGCGAACGGCTCGGCGAGCTCGTTGACGGTCGCCGAGCGTTCGGCGAGGCGGGCCAGGATCGCTCGTCGGGTCGGGTTGGCCAGCGCGGCGAAGGTCTCGCTGAGCCGCTCCTCGTCAACAGCTATGGCCACGGCCTGCCCCTGAACTTTCCTCAGTAGCTAATTAACTGATTAGGAAAGTACGGGGTGCTTCCGAGGCTGTCAAGGTCGGCCAGCTCATGAGCGAGGACCTCGACGTTGTGGGGTCACGCGCGGGGACTGGCTACGCCTGCTCTCAGGCCGAGGCGGGCCAGCCAGCGGGTAGTCCGTCGGGGCAGACGCCTACCACCAGGTCGTGGGGCCGAGGGGCGAACGTCGCCTCGAGTACCCGTGGCTTGGCGATCCGATCGGCTCGGAACAGCCGGGCGGCTTCCTTCTCGGGGTCCCACGAGATGATGTACCAGAGCGGCGCTCGCAGCAGGAGTCCGTGCGGCTCGACTCGGCGCTGCGTTGTGGCACCGTCGCGATCGGTGTAGCCGAAGCCGAGCATCCGGTTGGTTGTGAACGCCTCTTCGAATCGGCTGACGAGATCCTTGTGGATCCGATGCGCGTCGCGGTGAGCGGATCTCGGGGCCGGTTCGCCCACCAGAACGCGCTGCATGAAACGTTGGAGCTCCTCGACGCGCCTTCTCGGCAGCGCCGCTTGGATCTTGGCCAGCGCACGTTCGGCACCGGCAGCGAACGGCATGTAGGGGGTGGCTTGCGAGATCGCCACTGACAGGATCAGGGCGACGACCTCGTCGCCGGCGAGGTGCGAGGTCACCATCACCGACGTCGGCTCGAGGTGCACGCCTCCGCCGGGTCCCGACATCGACGAGATGTCGAATCCTCGGTCGCGCAGGCGTGCGAGGTCACGCATGACGGTGCGTTTCGAGACGGCGAGTCCTGCGGCCAGATCCTCGACTCGCCAGTCGGCCCGCCGGCGCATCATGGCGAGCAGTTCGTCGTGACGCTCCGACGTACTCACCGGTTCAGGCTACGCACCATAGGTGACAGATATTGGCACTAATCCGCTCTAACCTCACCGCACCGTCGAACCCCAGGAACGAGCACAGATGGATCTCCTCGCTGCCATCGAATCCGAGCGGCTGGCAATCGCAGACACCCTCGCGACGTTGACACCCGAGCAATGGGCGACACCCAGCTGTTGCGACGACTGGACGGTGCAAGAGGTCGCAGCGCATCTCACGCAGGGCTGGAACTACTCCCTCGCGCACGCGATGGCCCAGATGTTGAAGGCCCGCGGTGATCTCCGCAAGGTGAACAGTCGATGCGTCGCTCCGCTCGCTGTCGCCGGTCCCCAGGCGATCATCGCCGATCTACGGGAGAACGCGGCCAGTGAGTTCAAGCCGCCCGGGATGGGGTTCGAGGCGCCGCTCAACGATCTGGTGATGCATCGGCGCGACATGTTCCTGCCGCTCGGCATCGTCTACGAGTCGCCGCCCGGGCTGGTGATGAACTCGCTCGCCTTGGCGACCCAGGGCGGCATGGCCAAGATGGTCAACTCCGTCAAGTTCCTGAAGGGACTCCGATGTATCGCGTCGGACCTCGCCTGGAGCTGGGGCCACGGGCAGGAGATCACCGGCCCGGCGCTCCCACTTGCGCACGCACTCTGGGGCCGAAGCCAGGCACTCGGTGAGCTCAGCGGTCCCGGGGTCGAGGTGCTCCGTGATCGACTCGCATCGAAGTAACACGCAGGCATGACCTTCTCAGGGTTCGACCGCGCCTCGCTCGCGCTGCTCGCCGAGCTCCCCTCCTGGAGCGCCGACGAGTTCGCGGCTCACAAGCGCCAACTGCGCGACGGCGTCAGCGGACCCGGCCGGGCGCTGATCACCGACGTCGCCGCCCGGCTCGACGCCGACCTCACGGTCGAGCCGCGGGCATCGGTTTCGCCACTCCACCGAGATCTTCGCTTCGCCCCCGCGGGTTCGGCGCGGTACAAGGACCATCTCCTACTCACGACCTGGGAGGGAGCCGACAAGCGAACCTCACCGACGTTGTGGATCCGGATCGACGCGCGTCGGGCCGGTTTCGCCAGCGGGCTCAGCTTCACGCCGGCGCTCCGGACGCGGTGGCGGGCCGCCGTCGGCAGCAACAACGGCTCAACACTGGCCACCGAGCTCGACCATCTGACGGGACGCCGACGCGCTGAGGTGGCAGGCGAGCGGACGAAGAGTGTCCCCGCGCCGTACAGGGCAGATCATCCGCGTGCCGAACTTCTCCGCCTCACTGGTTTCCAAGTGCGATTCAGCGACGAGCTGCCCGGATCGATCTCCGGTCCCCGCTCTGTCGACTGGTGCACCGAACGCCTCGACGAGTTGCTTCCAGTCCACCGGTGGCTCGTCGCTTACATCAGCGCACCGAACGCGAAGGAGTGACCCATGGCAACCACCGACGAGGACGTGTTCTGGGAACTCATCGACGAGCTGCGGTATGAGGATCCACGGATCGAGGAGGGCACCATCATGGGCGGACGCTGCGCCCGCGTCGCTGGCGAGTTTCTCGGCCTCGTAGACTTCAAAGGCTCTGGGATGGTCGTGAAGCTCCCGAGAGCCCGCGTGGACATGCTCATCGCCCAAGGCACCGGACAACCGTTTGCACCGGCCGGCAAGGTATTCCGCGAGTGGGTGTCCATCCCGCGACGTGACCGTCGACGTTGGCGTTCGCTCCTCCGCGAAGGGGTTGCCTTCGTCGCTCCAAGAGACATCGACGAATGACGGGTGAGTCGCTGTCGGGCCGATCAGCCACGTCTCAAGCCCGCGTGCGCCAACCACGGATCAACTCGGCGCGCGAGGCTCCGAGGGTGAGAGGGAACGTTTTCGAACGGGTCCGTGAGATTGCACTCGCGCTCCCGGAGGTGACTGAACGCCTGAGCCACGGCGCAACGTGCTTCTTCGTGCGGGACAAGAGGCCGATCTGTTACTTCCACGACCATCACAACGACGACCACGTCTCGCTTTGGTGCCCTGCCCCGCCAGGCGTCCAGGAGGCCCTCGTCGGCAGCGAGCCTGGGCGGTACTTCAGGCCGCCCACCTCTGCGAGCGGCACGTTCTCGACCTGGCTGGGGGTGTACCTCGACACGTCGGTCGACGACCCGGTTGATTGGGACGAGCTCGCCGAGATTCTCGAAGATGCCTTCCGTCTGGTAGCACCGGCTTCGGCGGTCGCTGCCTTCGATCGCCGATAGAGCCCGTGGTATCGACGGCCACCGCGTCGCCGGACATCATCTGGCCTTGATGCCCACTCTCCGTCGCCGGTGTCGCGGTGTACGGGCCGGGTCGTGTCTAACGGATCGTCTAACGAACACGCCGATACGAGACCGGATCCGCTGGACCACCTGGACGGGCCGTCACGAGAACTCCCTGCTCAGCGCTACCAGCGGCTACCCGCTGTCACCTGCTGGACGGGCTAGGAATGGCTCATAACCCGAAGGTCGCAGGTTCAAATCCTGCCCCCGCCACCAACTGGAAGGCCCGGAAACATTGAGTTTCCGGGTCTTCTGCGTTCCTTGGATTGTCGGTGTCGAGTCGGCTTCTACCGGTACCTCTACCGGGTAGAAGTCGGTGGACGCAGCGGGCACCGCCGACCATGCGCTGTCAGGCGGCGTCGCGGAGGAGCTGCGCGAAGATGAGCGCGGCTTCGTGTTGCATGCCGGGGATGACGTGTTGGTAGGTGGCCATGGTGAACCCGGGGGTGGAGTGCCCGAGCCGTTCGGAGACGACCTTGACCGGCACGCCAGCCTTGAGGAGCAGGGTGGCGTGGGTGTGGCGGAGGTCGTGGAACCGGATCGGTGGCAGCCCGGAGCGGGCAACGAGCTTCTTGAAGGCATCCGAGAGCAGTTGGGGATGGGTCGGTGCACCGTTGGGCCGGCTGAACACGTGCCCGCTCGGGTCGTCTGGGTCGAACTCGGGGTCCTCCTCGGCACGGCGTTGCCGCCACGCACGCAGGAGGGCGGTGGTTGTGGGGTCGAGGTTGATGTTGCGCCGGGCGGTGCGTGACTTGCCGCGGGTCTCGTGGAGTTCGTAGCCGACGGAGACGAGTGATCGGGTGACGCACAGCAGCTCTTGGTCGAGGTCGACGTCGCCCCAGCGGAGTCCGAGGATTTCGCCGCGTCGCATCCCAGTGTTGGCGGTGAGCCACAGGGCGGTGTGGTAGCGGTGATCGCTGGTGCCGGTGAGGAACTGGTTGAGCTGGGTGGCGGTCCACACCCGCGAGGTCGGGCTCGACAGCGGCCGTCGCTTGGGGGCGTGGGTGAGGCGGGCTGGGTTGGAGACGATGAGTCCGCGGCGGGCGGCGTCGTCGAGGGCGCGGCGCAGGATCATGTGGATCTCGACGATCGTCTTGGGGTTGAGGCCGCCGGTGCCGTCGGCGCGGCCGTGGTCGGCGAGCTCCGCGTAGAGCCGTTCGAGGTGATCGGGTCGGAGCCGGCGGAGCGGCACCCGTCCGATCGCGGGTGTGATGTGGAGGTCGATGTTGCGTCGCTACGAGTCGTAGGTGCTGGCCCGCAGGGTGAGCTTCTTGGATGGCAGCCAGCGCTGGGTGAGGTACACGGCAATGGTGAGCGAGGAACGTTCGTGGCCGTCGTCGCGCCGGCGGCGAGCCAGCTTGGCGGCGAGTCGTTCGGCGTCGCCACGGTCGGTGCCAGCGGGGTGCCAGCGGCGTCGTTCGCGTCCGGTGATCGGGTCGGTTCCTTCGTAGATGACGGCGTAGTAGCGGTCGCCCTTGCGGGCCACGTATCCCTGCATGTCGGTGTGCTCCTTCTGGTCGATCCGGCGGGTGCGGGCGGTGGAGGACATCGTGAGAAGCGCTGTGTTTCTCCAGTTCAGGGAGCGACCCGACGGCGTGGTCAACCCGAGGAGCGATTTCGGCGGTTTACGTTCCGGCGCGAAGACGCCGTCGCTCAGGCGTCGCCGCAGCGCACTGTCTTGGTGTGGTGAGCGAGCTTGGGGGGCGACCGCGCCTCGCGACGTCGTGGTCGTCAGCGACCAGCGCTGGTGTCAGCTGTTGAGGCCGAGTTGGGTCATCATGCCAACGAGGTCGTAGAACAGGTTCTCCTCGACGATCTGGCCGTCGTCCCAGTGGGCGACGGTGCAGAAGTCGACCTCGAATGACTTGCCGGTCGGTGGGATCTCGGTGCCGTCAGCGAGGACCATCGGTCCGGTCATCGTTCCGGTGAATCGGGCAATGGAGCAGGTCCAGTCGCCGCTGGCGAAGAACGTCTTGTACGGCCGGTTGTGGACCCGGTTGTCCGGGAAGGTCTTGAACATCTGGACGCCTTCGGCGCGATGGTCGTGGATCCCGTGCGTTGGGGCTTGACCGGGCCAGCGGACCACGGTGTCGGTCTTGTGACGGCTGTCGAAGGTGTCCCAGTCCTGGGCGTTCCATGCGTCGTCGAGGGTCTGCATCAGTTCCATGTTGGTTTCGGCGTTCATCGTTCTGCTCCTTTGTTGGTGGATCCCAGCACGCGGGCTCGGCGGGCTCGGATGAGTCCGACGGTGATCTGTGGTCAGCGGCTGGTGTAGCCGGCGTCGACGTGGATGACGGTGCCGGTGACGTAGGAGGACTGGTCCGAGGCGAGCCAGAGGCTGGCTTTGGCGACTTCGCGTGGTTGTCCGAATCGGTTGAGGAGGCTGAGTTGTGGTGCGTAGCCCTCTTCGGTGAGGCCGAACTGTTCGAGTGCGCCGTTCTCGAGGGCGGCGACTTTGGTGAGCCCGTTGACGCCGTGCTTGGCGGCGACGTAGGCGGCGTTGTTGGGCTGGGGTCGGAACCCGCTGACGGAGGAGATGTTGATGATCGATCCGCCGCCACCCTGGCGGATCATCTGTAGCAGCTCCCACTTCATGCACATCGCGGTGCCCTAGAGGTCGACGGACATGAGCCGGTCCCAATAGGTCTCGTCGAACTCGGCGAGTGGCTTGTCGTCGGGTGTGAGCGCGGCGTTGTTGACCGCGGCGTCGAGGCGGCCGTACTGCTCGACGGTGGCGGCGACGAGCGCCTTGACCTGGTCGGAGTTGGAGATGTCGACGCGTTGGAAGAACGCGATGCCGCCGGCGGCTTCGATGCCGGTGACGACTTCTCGGCCCTTGTCTTCGTTGAAGTCGGCGACGACGACCTTGGCGCCGGCTTCGGCGAAGAGTTGGGCGGTGGCGGCGCCCATGCCCATCGCGGCGCCGGTGATGACGGCCACCTTGTCCTGGAGTACGGGGAAGGTCATGGTCGGGTTCCTTTCGTGGTGACGGTCAGCAGATCGTCGTTGTGGATGTGAGCATCTTCCACCCGAGGTCCAGCGGCCGTTTCGCGGCGGATCACGGGGAGGATCTCGGTGGCGAGCAGTTCGATGGAGCGGGCGGTGTCGGCGAAGGGGAGGCCGCCGAGGCCGATCTGGGCGAGGAAGCGGTCGTGGCCGAGGAGCTCGTGTTCCCAGAGGATCTTGTCGATGATCTCCTGCGGGCTGCCGGCGAACAGTGCACCGCGTGGTCCGGCCCACGCGTCGAACGCGTCGCGGGGGAGGAGTTGCCCGCGGGCGCCGGGCATGTTGTTGCCGATGTAGCGCGAGTAGTACGGGTAGAACGTGTCGCGGGCGCCTTGCGAGGTGGGCTCGACGTAGAAGTGGCTCGTCACCCCGACCCGCAGCGTGTCGGCCCGGTGGCCGGCGGCGGCACCGGTCCGGCGGTAGAGTTCGGCGAGTGGGGCGAAGCGCTCGGGTTGGCCGAGGATCGCAAGGTAGAGCGGGAGCCCGTGGCGGCCGGCGCGCTCCACGCTGCCCTGCTTGGCGCCGCCGGCGGGCTCGGGTACCGCCGGGTCGCCGCACGCGTTGAGCTACCGGCCACGACCGTGCGCGGCTGGCTCCGCCGGGCCCGCGCCAACAGCGAAGCGGTGCGCGCCGACGCCACCGTTGCCGCCTACCAGCTCGACCCGATGGCGCACCGCTTCGACCCGACCGGCAGCGCACTGGGCGACATGGTCGATGCCGTCGGCCGCGCGGTCGCGGCGTGGGTGCTGCGCTTCGGACCGGGACCCTCCCCGTGGCAGCTCGCCGTTGCGCTCACCGGCGCCGCGATCCTCGCGCCCGTTCCTCGAGCGGTCTGGCACGACGCCCGCTGACAGCCACCGCTACTTCGACGCGCCCGGACTCGCATCAGCGACACCGACCAGGAGCACCAAAGCAGCCACTTCGTGCTCACCCAACGTGACGCCGCCATCGTCATCCAACGTGACGCCCAACACCCTATTCACGACACGTTCGATGAACACCGAACACCCGCTCTCATCCCCACGCAACGTGTCGCCGTCATCCCCATCGAACGTGTCGGCCAACACCTGCGATCCGGAAGCACTCGGCGTCTGTCGGTGTACCGTGTCTTCGCGAGACCGACGCAGTGGAGGTTGATCATGTCGGACAGTGCGGCAATGCAACCCTCGACTGTCGTGTCGATGCCGGTGACGTTGGCTGATGTGCTTCGTGGTGTCGAGCCCATGGGAGATCTCAGCGTGTTCGTGATCGACGACTTGACGGTCGACGAGGAGGACGCGTTCTTCGCGACCCTTGAGGACGCTTGAGTTTTGGCCACCGCGGTTGTTGTTGACACCATGATCGCGAGCGCGTGGCTCGGCAAGCGCCGCTCCGAACGCAAGGCGCGTTGGACGGCGGTGCTCGAACCGGCGATCTGGGTGTTGCCGTTCGTTGTCGTCGCCGAGATGCGTTTCGGCGCGGAGATCGGCGAGTGGGGAGCGTCGCGGCGAGCGGTGCTTGATCGGTTGATCGCTCGAACGGGTGTTGTTCCTCCGCTGCCCGAAGTCTGCGACGCGTACGTGGATCTGCGGGCACATTGTGTCCGGGTCGGGCACGGGCTCGGCGCAAAAGAACACGAAGCCGACCGGTGGGTCGCGGCCGTCGCGTTGGCGGCACGACTGCCACTCGCGACCGAGGACTCGATCTTCGCGGACGTCGCCGGGCTGCAGCTGCTCGCGCCGCAGTCCTGACTCGCCGCCGGCGCGGCTTCGTTATCGGAATTGATCGGCGATAGTGCGCGGCGGGCCCGCACGTCACAGTGCGTGGCCGACGTTGGGATCGCGCGACGAAGTCGTTCTGCAGCGCGATCTCTACCGTGATCTCTGAGGTGTGAATAGACCTTCGTGGAGTGTTGTCGGGCGCGGTTGGGAGCCCCGCCTCGGCGGGGTTGTCCGCTGGTTGTCGTCAGGCGGCTTTGGGTTCGAGGGTGACGTGGTGGCCCATCGCTTCGAGCTGGGCGATGAGGTGCCGCTGTCGGGCTGGGTTGTTGTTGCGTTTGGTGAAGTAGTCGCCGCCGAGATCGGTGTAGGTCTCGCCGGTGGAGAGCAGATGCCAGCAGATCACCAGGATCGAGTGACCGGTCGCGACTGCGGCCCGTCCGGGTCCGCGGCGCCCGCGGATGCGGTGGTAGTGCGACCCGAGGTACGTGTTTTTGGACCGGCCCGCGGCGTGGCCGGCTTCGACGAGCGCGATGCGGAGCCATTTCGATCCGTGGCGGGTGCGACCCGAGCCGCGTTTGCCGGCGGACTCGTTGTTCCCGGGGCACATGCCAGCCCACGACGCGAGATGCCCCGCGGTTGGGAAGCGGGACATGTCGGTGCCGATCTCGGCCAGGATCACTTCGGCGACACGACGCCCGACACCGTTGATCCCGACCAACAACGACACCGCCGCTTCATGAGGGTCCAACAACTCGCCGATACGAGCAGTGCACTCATCGATGATCGCGTCGGCTTGATCGATCCGGGTGAGCATCACCCGGCACAACATGGCGTGATGATCGTTGAACCGGCCCGCCAACGCGTCGGTGAGCTCGGGGATCTTGGCGCGCATGCGCCCTTTGGCCATCTCGGCCAACACCGCCGGGTCGCGTTGACCGGCGATGAGCGCGTCGATCATCTCGCGACCCGATTTGGTGAGCACATGCGACGCGACCGACGACAGCTTCACCCCGGCGTCTTCGAGGACCTTGTGCAACCGTTGCGTTTCGCGGCCTCGTTCCTCGATCACCGACTTTCGATAGCGGGTCAGATCGCGTTGCTCGCGCGTGGGACGCGGCGGCACGAACGACGCACGGACCAGACCGTGCTCGATCAGCTGCGCGCCCCACTGCGCGTCCGCGACGTCGGTCTTGCGACCCGGAACGTTGCGCATATGCCGCGCGTTGATCACCCACACCTGCGCAACGGCTTCCTCGAGGATCCAATGCACCGGTTTCCAATACACGCCCGTAGCTTCCATGCCCACCAGCGTGACTTGGCGTTCGATCAGCCAGTCCGACAACAACAACAACTGCGACGTCGTCGTCCCGAACTCGACCACCTCCTCACGCCGCCCGCCGGCACCGTCAGGCGTACGAGCGCACGCCATCACGGTGTCGCGATGCACGTCCAAGAACGCGCACCTCTCCACGATCACTTTCATCGCAACCCCCTTCGACGACGACACCAAGTGCGCCAGCCGGATGGGGGCCTCGACAAACAGAAACTGAGGTACGTGCTCGAAGCAACAGAACGGAGCGCCCGAGACCCCCGCGTCAAGCTAACAACGGGCTCCGAGCGCCATAGAGACACGACGTCTGCCCGACCGACACACCCCTATTCTCATCACGACGAGAGCGGCCACGCCAGTGACCATGAGAGCTAACTGATGGACGGGACCCTGGTTTCGACGGCGCTGGCCAGCGCCATCACTCGTCGGGCCTGACGCACGAGTGGCTCGTCGACCATCACTCCCTCGAAGGCAACCGCACCTACGCCCTGGCGCGAAGCCTCTTCGTGGACGGCCAGCAGACGCCGGCTGCGATCGATCTCGGCGACGGTCGGGGAGAAGACCGCGTTGGTGAGCGGTATCTGGCTCGGGTGGATGCAGATCTTGCCCTGGTAGCCGAGGGCCCGACCCTGCTCCGCGTCCTCGATGAAATGCTCTTGTCCGCTCAGCTCGACCACCACCTGGTCGAGCGCATACACGTCCGCCAGCCGCGCCGCGAGTGCGACCTTGGACCGAGCAAACAGCACCTCGAGGCTTCCTTTGGTGCGCCGGCCGCCGATGTCCGCGATGTAATCCTCGGCGCCGAAGTAGCACGCGGTCACCGGAGCCACCAGCAGACGGTCGACGTTGACCACCCCGGCGGCGGATTCGATTCCCGCTGCACCAGCTTCTTGGCCA
>JANMVY010000157.1:0-1928 GCA_031393535.1 Actinomycetes bacterium
TCATCATCAACGGAGTGCGCGCCCGCCGCGACGTGGTCATCGCCTTCTTCGTGCAGCGTCACGAGTTCGAGCGGAAGCTCGCCCCCATGACCAAAGCGATCTTTCCGGCGGGTTCGTTGTGGATCGCGTGGCCGAAGAAGGCCGCGAAGGTGCCCACCGACATCACCGAGGACGTGGTACGGGGCGTCGCATTGCCCACGGGTCTCGTCGACGTCAAGGTGTGCGCGATCGACGAGGTCTGGTCGGGCCTGCGTCTCGTGGTGCGCAAGGAGCTTCGGCCCTAGGCTCTGCGGTGTCGCACGTCACCCGAGGAGAGTCATGTCCGTCACCGACGCACCGTCGATCAACCTGCTCGATCCGGAGTTCTACGTCGATCCGGGTTCTGCATACCGCTGGCTACGCGACAACTCGCCGTGCCACTGGGACCCGGTGCAGAAGCTCTGGGGTATCTCGCGTTACGCCGACGTCATCGAGGTCGAGAAGAACGCGAAGCGGTACACCTCGTCCATGGGCTCGCGACCGCGCACCGACCAGAGCGCCGACACCTCCATGATCAACCGCGACGACCCCGATCACCAGCGTCAACGCATGATCGTGGCCCGTCAGTTCACGCCTCGTGCGGTGAAGCAGATCGAGGATCATGTGCGCGGCATCGTGACCGAGCTCATCGACGCCGTCGCCGCGACGGGCTCGTGCGACGCGGTCCAGATGTTGGCGTCGCCACTTCCTGCGATCGTGATCGGTGAGAAGCTCGGCTATCCGCGCGAGTTGTGGACCAAGGTGCGCGAGTGGTCCGAGGTCACCATGTACCAGGCCGGCCAGACCCCACCAGATGGCGTGTATCCCGAGCAATCCGGCGTCCAGGTCAGCGGCGCCATCGCCGATTTCTTCGGCGTCACCATGGGCATCATCGCCGAGCGTCGCGCGAGCCCCCGGCACGATCTCATCTCGACGTGGATCAGCTCCGAGATCGACGGCCGGCCATGGACCGACCAGGAGATCTTGTCCGAGTGCATCTTGTTGCTCGACGGTGGCGCCGAAACCACGCGCACGGTGATCGGTTCGATCATCAGCGAGCTCGCCGAGCGGCCCGAGCAACGCCAGAAGCTCCTCGACAACCCGGCCATCCTCGGCGACACCGGTGTCGAGGAGTTCATTCGCTGGGTAACTCCCATCCTCAACATGCGTCGCACAGTCACCGAAGACCACACCCTCCACGGACAGCAGCTGCGAGTCGGCGACGAGATGCTGCTCATGTACTCGTCGGCCAACCGCGACGAGCGGGTTTTCGAGCGACCCGACGAGCTCGACGTGGCCCGCGCCCACAATCACCACATCGCCTTCGGCTTCGGCACACATTTCTGTCTCGGTGCGTCGCTCGCCCGCCTCGAGATCCGGGTGATGTTCGAGGAGCTCCTGCGGCGCATCCCCGACTGGCGGCTCGCTCCGGGCGCGGAGCCGAAGATCCTCGCGGCCACGTTCGCCCGCGCGTACGACAGCGTTCCCATCGAGTTCACGCCGACGCGTTAGCGGCCGAGCAGGGCTGCGGCGTTAGCGGCCGAGCAGGGCTGCGGCGTTAGCGGCCGAGCAGGGCTGCGGCGTTGCGGTACAGCACGCGCTCGAGCACGTCGTCGCGCCAGCCGAGGCGCACGAAACGATCGAGCGAGCCGGGGGCCTGTGGCCAACCGAGTGAGCTGCCGTAGAGCAGCCGCTCGGCGACGAGGTCGGACCGATTTGCCCAATCTCGATAGAGCGCCCCGCCCGGGAACTCGTGGTACGGGTCGGGCCCGAGCCACACGTTCTCGTGTTTGAACACGCACATGACGGCGGCGTCGACGTGGGGGAATCCGGCGTGCGCGATGACGATGCGCATGCTCGGGAAGTCACGGGCGACCGCGGCGACCGCATCGGGATGGGTGTGCGCAACG
>JANMVY010000397.1:0-3856 GCA_031393535.1 Actinomycetes bacterium
CCGGCCCGCGAAGTACGCCGAGGCCATCGCGGTCGGCACCGCGAGCACCATCGACAGCGCGATGGCCAAGAGGGCAAGCTCGAGGTTCACCGGGAACGAACGCTTCAGCGTGTCGGCGACCTTGACGCGCGGGTTGATGAGGTTCTTGCCGAGGTCCCCGTGGAAGAGCACGTCCTTGCCCCAGTCGAAGAAGCGTTCGAGGACCGGGGTGTCGAGGCCCAACTCGAGCCGAATGGACGCGTACTCCTCGGCGGTGCTGTTCGGGCCGAGCACCTGCTGCGCGGGATCACCAGGCACGAGATCGACGAGGATGAACGTTCCGAAGCTCACGATCAAGAGCACGGGGATCAGAAGCAGAATCTTGATACCGATCGTGCGCAGCAACTGCGGTCCCCCCGGATCACCCTCTCGCGAGCCCGTCAATATAGGCGCACGGGCTCGGCCCCATCAAGATCGGGCGGTTGACCGATGACGCGCCCGGCACCGTCTGCGCCTGGAAGAATCCTGCGCATGGATGAAATCGTGCTCTACGTCCCGTTCCCCATGCTGCACCCGGCGATCGACCGCGAACGATTGGCCACGATCCACCCACGAATCACCGTGCTCACCGAGCCCATCTATGAGATCGCACATCACGAGCGAACAGTCCGCGAACAGGACCCGTTCGGCGACTCCACTCGCGGGCTCGCGGTGGCGCTCACCGACGAGCAATGCGGCGCGTTCGCACGGGCGCACGTGGTCTGGACCCTCGACGTACCGCTCGATCTGTCGAGTGTCGCGCCGAACCTCCGCTTCGTGCAGGCGATCGGTTCGGGCGTCGGCCAGTACGTCGCCTCGCGACTCCCCGAGGGCGACATCCTGCTCGCGAACGGCGCCGGCATCGGCGCGCCGCCCATTGCCGAATGGGTGCTGGCGCGAATACTGCAGATACTGAAGCTCCTCCCCACGCACGACGAGAACGCACGCGCGCACCGCTGGGAGAGCGCACTCGGCAGCAACCTCCAAGGGCGTACGGTCGCTATCATCGGGCTCGGCGCGATCGGGCGCGAGGTCGCTCGCCGCGCCCGGGCGTTCGGCGTGCACCTGTTGGGCGTCCGACGCCGGTGGGAACCCGGTGCGACCGACGCCGACGTCGACGAGGTGTTCGGCCCTGACGCGCTCCACGAGGTGCTCCGCCGCAGCGACATCGTCGTCGTGGCCGCACCCGGTACCGACGCCACCGGCGACATGTTCGACGTCGCAGCCTTCGCGGCAATGCGCGTCGGCACCGTGTTCGTGAACGTCGCGCGGGGCACCCTGGTCGACGAAGCGGCGCTCGTGGGAGCGCTCGCCAGCGGACACCTCCGCGGGGCTGCGATCGACGTCGCGCGTACCGAGCCGCTCCCCGCCGACGATCCGTTGTGGGATGCCCCGAACCTGTTGATCTCACCGCACAGCTCGACCTCGGGCGAAGGCTACGCGGACCGGGCGTTCACGTTGTTCTGCACCAACCTCGCCCACCTGGTGCGCGGCGAGACCCTCGAGAACGTCGTCGATCTGTCGAGTGGTTACTGAGAGCCGCGCGGCGCCGGGGGGACCATGTCACCCGCGCGCCGAATGCGCGGGTTCGGCGTCGGGTGGCGACTCGAACGGCGCGCGACGATGACGCGAAACACGAGCGCGAAAAGACTGACCCCGATCAGCATCGACATCGCCATGAGGAAGACCAGGTTGCGCGCGTCCGCACCGGCAAACAGGCCGTGCACGGTCGACATGGCGAAGACCGCATAGCTCACCAGGTGCACGGCCCGCCACAGCCGACGCGGTAGGCGACGCATCGCGAGCGATGTCAGTTCGATGGCGGCCAGCAGATAGGCCGCCGCGACGCCCCAGGCGACCGCGCCCGGCTCGTACGGGGCCGCATACGGCACGAGGATCTCGCGCCAGCCGAAGTGCAGATATGAATCGGCGACGAGCGCCGAGACGTGCACCAGCATGAACGAAACCGCGAGCCCTCCGAGGAACCGGTGCATGTCGAGGAGCCACTTCGGCGCCGTCTTCAACGGGACCATGCGGCTCGCGACCATGAGCCCCCAGACCATCGACGATGCGAGGAGCACCCATGCGACCATGCCGCTCGCTCGCGCGAGGTACCACCAGAACTGGGGCTTCATCGCGGCGAGCGCGGGATCTCCGCCGCGTCGGCGGCCGCAACATGGAAGTACGCGCCCGCGCCGGCGCGGAGCTCGCGGCGGCCGTCGCCATGAAAGACGACCGACGGCAACTCGTCGCCGAGCCCCACGGGCCACGACCCGCCGTCGAGAACGACTTTCGTCGCGACATCGGCAAGCCAGCCCCGCGACGCGATCACCGTGGCCGCCACCAGCCCGGCGTCGAGCGGCCGCCCCGAGCGTGGATCGAGCAGATGGTGCACATCGGAACCACCCCGTCGCCAGCGACGCCCGAGAATGCTGCTGGTCGCCACGGCGACGTCGCCCCCCACCGCGAGCGCGATGAGGCCCGCCGCGCGCGACGTCACGAAAGGATCCTCGACCTCGATGGTCCACGATTCCTGGCCGGGCGCGAGTCCGCTCGCACGTACGTCGCCGCCGATGTTCACCAGCGCACCCGCGGCCCCGCGGGCGAGCAGTTCCTCGACCACCAGATCGGCCGCAAGACCCTTACCGATGCCCCCGAAGTCGCAGTGAACGTCGGGCGGGAGCCGCACGACCCCATCGTCGACATCGATACGAATGCCACCACACCCGGGCGCCGGTAGCGCGGCGGCCACGGTTGGTGCATCGAGCAGGACGTCGTCGAAGGTGCGGTCGTACCCCGCGGCGACCAGGCTGTCGTGCACCGTCGGATCGTAACGACCCGCTGTGCGCCGCCACGCGTCGACCGCCGTCATCACGAGCGTGACCGTGTCGGGATGCACGAACACGGCCTCACCGGCGTGGGCGTTGAGGCGGGCGACGTCACTCGATGGTCGAAAGCGACTCCAGCGCGTTTCGAGCCGCTCGACATGCTGTTGGCCATCGCGGGCCAGGCCGAGGGGGCCACCGACCACGACGACGTGCGCATCGCTGCCCATGGCCGCGAAACGGATCTGCTCGACCACTCGCACGGCTCAGCTGCGCTTGGTCCTGGTGACCGGATTCCGGGCGACCGCGGGCGCGGCGGCGGGCGCAGCAGGCGCCGGCGCAAGTGCCCCACCCGGAGCGGGGACGCCCGGGGCAACCTCGGGCGACGTGGCGAGCGCAGGGGACGACGCCGAGGCAGGTGCCGCGGGGGACTCGGCGGGGAGATGCTCGACGACGACGACCTGACGGCGGGTGGTGGTCGGGAGGATGGTCGGGAGGACGCTCGACAGCGTGGTCGGCGGGACGAGACCGATCGCCGGGCCGGCGGCCGGATCGAGCGCGACCGTGCCACTGTCGGATCGAGCAACGGCGCCCATGACCGCGACGAGCCCGAACGTCGCCGAGGCGCTGAGACCCGCCACCACGATCCGGCTGAGCGGCGCCGCGACACGACGCCGCCGCCGCCGCCGAGCCACCTTGCGGGATCGCGGCGAGCCGCCAGGATCAGTCGTCATCGAAACGGCCCTCGCGGGGAGCCCGCCACCCGAGTGAGGGATCGCGCGCTTCGCGCGCAGTCGTGGTGGTGGTGGTCGCGGCCACCGCCCGGATCTCCAGCTTGCCGACCTTGTCGGCCGAGGACGAATCGAGGATGCCGAGGATGACCGCCATGGCGCTCGAGGCGGCGCCGACGGTCTCGAGGATCGCGCCGCCGGCGGGGAGGAAGGTCTCGCGGTCCATGAGCGCTCCTGGGTGTTCTGTCAGCGTACTGGTTGGTATCGGACGTCTCCCGACGC
>JANMVY010000414.1:0-3236 GCA_031393535.1 Actinomycetes bacterium
AAACCGCTCCCCGCCCGCCGGCGGCCACGAGCATCTAATGTGCCGCCGATACCCGTTCGAAACAAGGAGTGGACGATGGCCAACAAGGCGCTGCTCGCCGGGGTGCGCATCATCGAGAGTTCGATGCTGGGCCCGGCCGAGCTGGGGGGCCTGCTCGCCGATCTGGGGGCCGACGTCATCAAGGTCGAGCCGCCCACCGGCGACTACGGCCGCCAGATGACCTGGCCGATCATGAAGGCGGGCGACGGCAACGGCGAGAACTCGCTCCTGTCGCTGCACATCAACCGGGGTAAGAAGTCGATCGCCATCGACCTCCGCAAACCCGAAGGGGTCGAGATCTACCTCGACCTCGTGAAGGGAGCCGACGCGGTCATCGAGGCGATGCGCCCCGGAGCGCTCGCGAAACGCGGGTTGTCCTACGAGAAGATGCGCGAGGTCAACCCGCGCATCGTGTTCTGCACCATTTCGGGCTATGGCGCCACCGGCCCGTACCGCGACATGCCGAGCCACGGCATCGCCTATGACACCTGGGCCGGCCAAGTGCCCATCGAGACCGACGAAAACGGCTTCGCGTTCTTCCCCGGCCACACGGGTGTGGGCATCCACGCTGGGCCGCTCTACGGCGCGCTCGCCATGCTCGCGGGCATCACGCGTGCCCGTGCCACGGGCGAGGGCTGCTACATGGAGGTTGCGCAGAGCGATGCCGCAGCGTTCTTCGACTGGTACCGCATCGAGAGCTTCCAGGGCTACCGCCGACCCGTCGACGAGGTGTACGGCAACAAATCCGACAACTACGAGCGCCGGGCGCCCGGCACCGGCGGCATGCGTCCCGGTGTCCGTTACCAGGTGTACGCGACCAAGGACAACCGTCATGTGCTGTTCATGGCGAGCGAGCAGGCGTTCTGGAAGAACTTCTGCGGGGGCATCGATCGCATGGACCTGTTCGAGAAGTGGCCCGGGTCGCAGTACGGCGACCACGCGCGCGACAACCGCGAGCTCCAGGCCATCCTCACCGAGACCTACAAGAGCCGCACCGCGGCCGAGTGGGTCGAGTTCGCCAACACCCACAACACACCGATCGCTCCGGTCAACACGCCCGAGAACATCGTCGACGATCCGCAGTTCCAACACCGCATGGGCTTCATCTCCCACGAGATCCTCGATGCCGACATGCTCGCCTACCCGGTGAAGGTCACCGACGCCGAGATCCCCGTGCCCACCAAGGCTCCGAACTGCGGTCAACACACCGATCAGGTGCTCGCCGACGTGCTCGGATACGACGCAGCCAAGATCGCCGCGTTGCGCGCGGGCCAGGTCGCCTTCTGACGTTCGCCGGTCGCGGCCAACCTCGTCGAACGCGCCGTAATCTGAGCGCTCGATTCTCGAAAATGGGAGGCCGTTGTGGCCGGATCCGTCATCCTCAGCGGTGCTCGCACGCCCATCGGCAAACTGGCCGGCGGCCTCGCGTCGTTCCGCGCCACCGACCTCGGCGGATTCGCGATCGCCGCCGCGCTCGCACGGGCCGGCATCACGGGCGATCAGGTCGACTACGCGTTCCTCGGGCAGGTCATCATGGCGGGTAGCGGCCAGGCCTCGGCCCGTCAGGCGGCCGTCGCAGGCGGCCTGCCGCTGACCGTGCCGTCCACCGGTGTCAACAAGGTGTGCTTGTCGGGCATCAACGCGATCTACCTCGCGGACAAAATGATCCAAGACGGCGAGGCCGACATCGTCATCGCCGGCGGCATGGAGTCCATGACGAACGCGCCGTACCTGCTCACCAACGCGCGCGCCGGCTACCGCTACGGCGACGGCACGCTGCACGACTCGATGCTCACCGACGGGCTCACGTGCGGGCTCGAGAACATCGCCATGGGACTCAGCACCGAGCGCTATGCCGCGGCCGCAGCGATCTCGCGCGACGCGATGGACACGTTCTCCGCGCAGTCCCACGAACGAGCGGCGCGCGCCCAAAAGGACGGCATGTTCGATCCCGAGATCGTGCCGGTCACCATTCCGCAGCGCAAGGGCGACCCGATCGTGTTCGACACCGACGAAGGCGTGCGTTTGGGTACCACCACCGACACCCTCGCCAAACTGCCGGCCGCATTTGCAAAGGGTGGCAGCGTCACGGCGGGCAACGCATCGCAGATCTCCGACGGCGCGGCCGCGGTGGTCGTCGCATCGAAGGCCGCAGCCGAGCGCCTGGGCGTCGCGCCACTCGCGGAGATCATCGGCTACGGCCAGGTGGCCGGCCCTGACACGTCGCTGCTTACCCAACCGGCAAACGCGATCCGCAAGGCCCTCGCTCGCATCGGGCGTTCGGTGAGCGACATCGACCTGTTCGAACTCAATGAAGCGTTCGCGGCCGTCGGTCTCGCGTCCATGGCCGATCTCGGCATCACCGACGACATCTGCAACGTCAACGGTGGCGCTGTCGCGCTCGGTCATCCCATCGGCATGTCGGGCACCCGCATCGTGCTCACGCTGGCGCTCGAGCTGGCCCGCCGCGGGGGCGGTCTGGGTGCCGCCGCGTTGTGCGGCGGCGGCGGCCAGGGCGACGCAATGCTCATCCGCGTGGGCTGACGCGTCCCGTGAGGATCCCGGCAGTGTTTCGGTTGGAACCCCGCGCGGGACGGCGGCGGTAGTGTGACGGCACATTCGCCTGTCGGGCGATGAGGGGGGCCATGTCGCACGATCTCGTCATCCGCGCCGGAACCGTCGTCGACGGCACCGGCAACTCGCCACGCACCGCCGATGTCGCAGTCGACGGTGGCCGCATCACCGCAGTCGGCCGCATCGATGCCGCGGGCCGCATCGAGCTCGACGCCGACGGGCTGCTCGTCACGCCGGGTTGGGTCGACGTGCACACGCACTACGACGGCCAGGTGACCTGGGACCCGTACCTCACGCCGTCGTCGTGGCACGGCGTGACCACCGCGGTGATGGGCAACTGTGGCGTGGGTTTCGCGCCGGTGCGACCCGATCGCCATGCGTGGCTCATCAATCTCATGGAAGGCGTCGAGGACATCCCCGGCGCGGCGCTTCACGAGGGCATCCGCTGGGCCTGGGAGAGCTTCCCCGAGTACCTCGACGCGCTCGATCGCATGCCGCGTGTGCTCGACATCGGCGCGCAGATCCCACATGCCGCGTTGCGCGGTTACGTCATGGGTGACCGAGGCGCCGATCATGCGGCGGTTCCCACCACCGACGAGATCTCGCGCATGGGCCGCCTCGTC
>JANMVY010000427.1:0-2523 GCA_031393535.1 Actinomycetes bacterium
GAAACGGTGAGGCCGTTCGGGGTGACGCCAGGAGGCGTGATGAGCATTGGAAGATCGGCGTTGAGATGGGGGTGCAGTCGGATGAACGCGCTGCAGATGCCCCGTTCCGCCAGCAAACCGACCATGGCCTTCGTACAGCCGCTCACAAACGACTGCGACGAGCGAGCACTCTCGCTGAGCACGATGCCCGGATAGCCGTACGGCGAGATCGCGTCCCACGCCACGTCGTCGTCGATGTGGCCCATGAGCGGCACTCGCCGGATGAGCAAAGGCACGAGGAAGATGTAATCGTCGTCCTCGACGAGGAAGCCGATCGGGTCGGCCTGAGCGTGGTCGGCCTCAATGAGCGCGTACGACGGCGTGTCGTAGACGTCATGGCGGGTGTGCACGAGCGCACGCGCCCAACGATCGTCGGTGGGACTGATCAGCACGCCCGCCAGCCCCTCGGCGGAGGGCCGGTCACGCACCGAACACCACCGAAGCCGACCACCAATGCACCGTCAAACCTCCGACCGACCGCGCTCGAAGCGTACGCGCTCGGAGGTTCAAAGGGCCCGTTCCGATGTCGATGTATCGAGATCACTGATTCGACCCTGAAAGTGGCGTGCATGCCTCCAACGATGCGAAACTAGGCGGAAAAGCTCGAAAGGCATTCGAACGACCTATATCAGCGAAGGAACGGGTCGGTCATCCTTTCGGTCGTGCGTAGAAAGCGTGAGGTTATGGTCGTGGCCACCAACAAAACCGTCCTGTGGTACCGGCGAGAGGCCACCGAGTCCCGCTGGATGATCCGTCAGCGCAACCGGATGCGCCCGCGCCGCCACTGGGTGCTCGGCGTACTCGACAGCGTCGCCTGGTCGATCGCCCTCGGCATGACGGCCGCCATCCGCTACGAGTTCCAGTGGCCCAACCGCACCGTCGTCGGCATGGCCGTGCTCACCGTCGTGGCCTCGCTCGCCATGCTCGCGGGCGGGTTATTCACCGGCGTCCATAACGGGCGCTTCGTGATCGGTTCGATGGACGACGTCGTCGGGGTCGCACGGACCTTCGGGCTCGCCACGATCGCCGTCACCTTCGCCGATCTGTGGTTCGTCCCGCGCATCCTCCCGGTGTTGGCCGCCGTCGTCGCCGGCTTCGTTGCACTCGTCATCGCGCTCGTGCCACGTCTCGCGCTGCTCCTCGCCGTCGACTCGACCGGCTCGACGTCTCCCGAAGGCTCACGCCGCCTGATGGTGTTCGGCGCAGGCGAGGCCGGTACGCAGATCGTCAGCTCGCTGCTCCGGGAGCGGCACAGCCAGTTCCTTCCGGTGGCGCTCATCGACGACGACCCCGCCAAGTCCAATCGGTCGATCGGCGGCATCCGGGTGATGGGAACTCGCGCCGACATCCCCCGCATCGCCCAGCTGCTGCGCGTCGATACGCTCCTTGTCGCCGTGCCGTCGGCACAGCCAGAGGTCAAGGTCGCCATCGCGTCGCTGGCGGCGGCTGCAGGGCTCGAACTACGCATCCTCCCCGCCGTCCACGAACTCGTCGACCTGATGAGCGTGCACGACATTCGCGAGGTCAGCGAGGCCGATCTCCTCGGGCGGCCGCAGGTCGAGATCGACCTCGACGCCATCGCGGCGTATCTGAGCGGCCGCAAGGTACTCGTCACCGGCGCCGGCGGCTCTATCGGCTCTGAGATTTGCCGCCAGGTGCGCCGGTTCGACCCGAGCGAGCTGATCATGCTCGACCGCGACGAGTCCGCTCTGCACGCGCTCGAGCTGAACCTCGGCGGTCGCGCCCTACTCACCAGCAGGAACTTGGTCGTCGCCGACATCCGCGACGCGTGCCGCGTCCGCGAGGTCTTCGCGGAGCACCGGCCCGAGGTGGTGTTTCACGCCGCAGCGCTCAAGCACCTTCCCCTACTCGAGCTCCATCCGGGCGAAGGGGTCAAGACCAACATCGGCGGAACAAAGAACCTTCTTGCCGCGGCACTCGAATTCGGCGTCAACCGATTCGTGAACATTTCGACCGACAAAGCTGCTGATCCTGTTTCGGTGCTCGGCAGCACCAAACTCGTGGCCGAGCGCCTCACCGCCGACGCGTCGCTGCGTACGAACGGAACCTATGTGTCGGTGCGGTTCGGGAACGTGCTCGGCAGCAGAGGATCCGTGCTCCCGACATTCCGCAAGCAGATCGAAAACGGCGGTCCCGTCACCGTGACCCACCCCGACGTCACCCGGTACTTCATGACCACTGAAGAGGCAGTGCGGCTCGTCTTCCAGGCAGCGGCCATCGGAAGCGCAGGCGAAGTGCTGATACTCGACATGGGCGCACCGGTGCGCATCGACGACCTCGCACGCCGGCTGATCGGCCGAGCGGGTCGACCGATCGACATCCACTACACGGGCCTTCGGCCGGGCGAGAAGCTCCACGAACGACTCGTCGGGCTCGACGAGATCGCCGCGCCTCGCGGCCACCCACTCGTGTTCCATGCCGCTGTACCCCCGCTGACCGCCGAGGCATTGCAGCCCTTGCGCG
>JANMVY010000455.1:0-1649 GCA_031393535.1 Actinomycetes bacterium
GCGACCAGTCACGGCACGGCGTTGTTCGTCGCCCCGTTCATCCCGACCAAGCCCGGCACCGACGCCTACGTCGACGAGTTGTGGTGAGCTGACGTGCGCGGCGATCTCGTGTGGGCGTCGATCCCGCAGCTCGCGCTCGACGCGGCCACGCGTTTCGGTGCCGCAGAAGGCTTCGTCGACCGCGGTCGACGTCTGTCGTTCAACGACCTCGCCGACGCGACGATCGAGTCGACGCGCGCGGCCATCGCGGCCGGGGTGCGGCCCGGCGACCGCGCGGCGATCTGGGCGCCGAACTCGCTCGAGTGGATGCTCGCCGCGCTCGGGGTCATGGGCGCCGGTGGTGCGATCGTGCCGGTGAACACCCGCTTCAAGGGCCACGAGGCGGCCTACGTGTTGCAACGCAGCGGCGCGACGCTGCTGTTCACCGTCACCGGCTTCCTGGGCATCGACTACCCCGAACTGCTTCGCGCCTCGGGTGAAGCGACACCGGTGCGCGAGATCGTGCTGCTCGACGGCCGGGGCGACGACACCACGATTTCCTGGGCCACCCACGTCGCGCGTGCCCGAGTGGTGCACAGCGACGTGGCCCGTGCCGCCATTTCCGCAGTCGACGGCAACGCCGTGTCCGACATCTTGTTCACCTCGGGCACCACCGGTCGCCCGAAAGGGGTGATCACCACCCACGCCCAGAACCTGCGCGCGTTCACCGACTACACCGCGTCGATCGGGCTTCGCGAAGGCGACCGCTACCTGATCGTCAACCCGTTCTTCCATTCGTTCGGTTTCAAAGCCGGCTGGTTGGCATGCTTGTTGCGCGGGGCGACCGCGTTCCCCTTACCGGTGTTCGATCTCGACGTCGTGATGGCCACCATCGAACGTGAACGCATCACGGTGCTCCCCGGACCACCGACGCTGCTGCACGGCATCCTCGAGCACCCCACTCGTCGCGACCACGACCTGTCGTCGCTGCGGCTCACGGTGACGGGTGCCGCAGCCATCCCGGTCGAGCTCATACGGCGCCTGCGCGACGAGCACCTCTTCACCGACGTGCTCACCGGCTATGGGTTGACCGAGACGAGCGGTCTCGTATCGGTGAGCCACCGCGACGACCCCGCCGAGACCACCGCCATGATGTCGGGACGCGTCGCCGACGGCATCGAGGTGAAGGTGGTCGACGACGACGGCATCGAGGTTGCGAACGGCACACCCGGCGAGCTCCACGTGCGTGGCTACAACGTCACCCAGGGGTACTACGGCGAACCCGCCGAGACGGCCCGAACCATCGACGCCGACGGCTGGTTGCGCACCGGCGACATCGGCACGCTCGACGATCGCGGCTATGTCCGCATCACCGATCGCAAGAAGGACATGTTCATCGTCGGCGGTTTCAACGCGTACCCCGCCGAGATCGAGAACCTGCTCCTCGCACACGACGCGATCGCACAGGTCGCGGTGGTCGGTAGGCCCGACGAACGCCTCGGCGAGGTCGGCGCCGCGTTTGTCGTGGCCCGACCCGGCTACACGCTCACGGCCGACGACGTCATCACCTATGCGCGTGGGCGCATGGCCAACTACAAAGTGCCGCGCGTCGTCGAGCTCGTCCACGAGCTGCCGGTGAACGCGTCCGGCAAAGTGCTCAAGTTCGAGCT
>JANMVY010000535.1:0-4609 GCA_031393535.1 Actinomycetes bacterium
AATTTGCTCGATTGTGTCGAGCTTTGATACGTTCATATCGATCACCATAAATGGATGATCGATCCAAAACCCCTATTTCAGCCTCTCGTGCCGTTGGAAACACGGCTCCGTTTCAGCCGCATATGCCATTGGAAGAGGCTGACGATTGACGTGTCGCCGGCTTAGTGATAGATTGATGGCTGGCGAAAAAGGGCGTTTAAAATCCTTATTCGCGGCGCGCACTAAAGCGATTCGCGACGGACCAACTCCGCAGAGGTACCACATGACTTGTCAGGGAAGCGGCTCGACGGGCGCGAAGACATCGAACTGGCTCTTCGAGAACTGGGCGAAGACTGGCCGCCGAGTGATTCCCACTGTCTACAACCCGGCGAACCTCGAGCAACTCGTCGCCGCGGTGCTCGATGCGGAGCGCGAGGGCGGGTCGCTCAAGGCGATGGGGTCGGGGTGGTCGTACAGCGGGGTCGCCGTCGATGACTCGACGACACACGTCATCAACACGGCGTTGCTGACGGGCGTGCTCAGTGGCGGTGCGGTCTCGACGTCACCGACGGAGCTCCTCCCGTTCGCACTCAAGGACGCCCTGCAATCTCGGGCGCGGTACTTCGTCGAGGCGATGGCGGGGACCAAGGTACACGTCCTGAACTGCCTCCTCGACAAGACGACGGTGCCTAACGGGATGGGGCTGGCCATGCCTACCCTCGGCGGGAGCAACGGGCAGTCCATCGCCGGTGCCGTATCGACGGGGACGCACGGCGCCGACGTGAACCTTCCTCCCATCGCCGACTGTGTGCGCGCCATCCACCTCGTCGGTCCCGGAGGACAGGAGTGGTGGATCGAGGCCGACGCCGATCGTTCCATCACCGATCCCGATCGCATGGAACGCGCGCGCCAACTCGGCCTGCTCTGCCAGGACATCCGCATCGAGCGCAATACGCCGCTCTTTCGTTCGGTGCTCGTCTCCGTCGGGCGAATGGGCGTCGCCTACAGCTTCGTCGTCGAAGCGGTCGATGCGTTTCTACTGAGGGCGTCGAGCACGTTGTCTACGTGGACGACCCAGCAGAGCTTCCTTCGCAGCACGGTGCAGGTCCCTTCCGCCTCGTACGCGGGACCGCGCTTCCTCGAGATCCTCCTCAACCCATACCCGGAGCCTAACGGCGAGCACACCTGCATCGTGACCAACCGCGAGCTGACGCCGGCCACCGCCCCCGACCCGGAGACGACGCCAGCGAAGGGTCCGATCTCGTTCTTCTGCGAGATGGAGAGCGTGACGCCGATTCTGGTGGGACTTCAGCTGACGCTTCCGCCGATCATCGCGGCAGCGACGGCCGCCGCGGTCGCCAGCCTGGCACCACTTGGGCTCATCCCGATCGTCGGCCCTGCGCTCGTCTCGGTCCTCACGCCGACCGTCATCGCCGCGGCGACCCTGGCCCTCGTGAACCTCGAGGATGCCATCGCCGCACTGCTCGTCGCGACACCCGGTGGCAACTTCGCCGAGCAGCTGGCGAATGTGTGCAACATGGCGGCGGCCGCCGGGCAGAAGCAGATCGTGCCGAAGATCATCTCGATGGTCTCGACGACGTTCCGCGACCCTAACGCGCCCGCCGATACGCGCGAGAGCTTTCGCATCCTCACGGGACAAGGGATCTGCGGCACGCCGCGCGTGGAGGAGCCCCCATGCCAGCGCTCGATCAACGGACTCGAGTTCGCGCTCGACATCTCACCGGGGAAGGAGAACCTCTTCTCCTTCATTAATGGTGTGATATCTCTGACCGACAGCTTCTACGCGCAGAATACGCCCGTCGGCTTCATCATGTCGCTCCGCTTCTGCACGAAGACCGACGCGATCCTTGGCATGCAGCAGTTTGCGCGCACCTGCTCCATCGAGTTCGTCATGCTGCGGGGCTTCGTCGGCCTCGAGAACTTCGTGCAGCGGCTCTACCAGGTGGCCGAGAGCAATGGAGCGATTCCGCACTGGGGACTGATTCACGAACTGACGGCGACGCAGGTACGCACGCGTTATCCCGAACTGAGCACCTGGCGGCAGTCGCTGCAGTACATCATCGACGGCGGGCGGGGAAAGAGCGGGACCTTCCGGTCGAACTTCTCCGTGAGCCGAGGGCTCGAGCCAGAGGCGATTCAACCGCCGCTCGTCGTCATAGAGAACCCACAGACCGGGGACGCCGACCCGTACGACTTCGGCACCTGCCAACTCCACGACCGGCGCACCGTGACGTTCCACTTCGCGAACACGGGCCAGGGTACGCTGCGTGTTTTGGGGGTAAGCGTCGACCGGGACTTTCGCGATCACGACATCCCCGCGTCATCGTTCCTCGGGACGCCGGGGCGAGCGCATAACGTCGAGTTAGTGGTGACGACGCCATCGGCGCTCCGCAACGAGGAGATCCGCGTGACGGCCACGTTCGTGGCCGAGGAGTCCGGCACGCACACGGGAACGCTGTCCATCGTGACGAATGCCGGGAACCTTCCCGGACACATCATCCGGATCCCGATACATGCCCACGTGGAGTCCGTCCAACTCGAGCTGCTGCAGCCAGTGCCAGGTGCGCCGCTGGACGTGGGACGCGGCAGTATCGGCGACTACAAGTTCGGCACGCTCCTCGTCCGCAACTCGGGGACGAAGAGCATGCTGCTCGATGAGTTCTCGCTCTCCGACCCCGCGGCGATCCCTGAGGTGAACGTGGAGCGGGGCGCAATCGCGGCGGGACAGATGCGGAGCTATCTGGTGACGTTCGTTCCGACGCTGGCGGCGCCGCTCGACACCATCGTCACGCTGCATTTCATTGAGCCGGTCTCGCCGTCGGTCATCTCGCAGGACCTGACGTTTCGCCTAACGGGTGTCGGTGAGGGAGCGCAGGCTCGGTTGTCGCCGCCGATGCTCGATTTCGGCACGGCAGTGATCGGGACCCAGACCGCGCCGCAACTGGTGACGTTGCAGAACGTGGGCGAGAAAGTGCTGTCGATCACCGGGACGCTCATGAGCAACGATTTCCGCCTCGGTGCTCCACTCCCCGCCACCGTCGCCCCCGGCGCCCAAGTACCGTTGAGTGTCGCGTTTCGCCCGGGCAATGACGGGCAGTTCGTGACGTCGTTCTCGATCTCGTCGGACAGCGTGCAACCGCCGACGCCCGTCATCCTGCAGGGGATTGGGCTGAGGCAGGCGCTCCTGAGGGCGTCGCCAGCGTCGATCGAATTCAAGGCTGTCGTCCCGGTCGGCGGACGCAGTGCGGAACGCGTCGTCATTGTGCGGAACGAGGGGGCCCTTCCAGTGCAGATCGGGGCCGTCACTCTCAGCGGTGCCGACAGCGCCGACTATCAGATCGTGGGGACGACGTGCGCCGGAGCCGCGCTCACCCCCGAGCAGACGTGTGAGGTTCGCGTCGCCCTGGCACCGACGTCGAAGGGCCGGAAGAAGGCGGCGATCGACGTCGCGTTCAATGGACCGACGTCGCCGCTCGAGGTGCCTATCGCTGGCGCTGCCGACGAGGTGCAGGGGTTGGTGCCTAACGTCGTCGAGCTCTCCTTTGGCGAGCTCCCGATCGGGACGGGCGGCCGCGCAATGAAGGTGTCGGTCGGGAATGCGGGGAAGGAGGTCGCCAACATCAGGAGCGTCTCGATCGCCGGGGCGAATGCGGGGGATTTCTCCATCGTCGGCGACGAGTGCAGCGGCCAGACGCTCGAGCCGGGCGAGCGGTGCACGCTTGCGTTCATGGCCCAGCCACAAGGAGTCGGCACGCGCTCGGCCGACGTGACCATCACGGCCGACGTTCTGGCCCGAGGGATCGCGCTCCGTGCCGATGGGGCGGCCATTAGAATGGAGTGGTCGGCGACCGGGCTGGACTTCGGGCCGATCGCGTTAGGCAACCGGTCGCCGAGACAGGACGCGCAACTCCTGAACACCGGCGACATGACGCTGGTCGTCCGATCGATCAACGTGCAGGGGCAGTTCGAGGCCCAGGACATGGTCCCGAGCATCAACACCGTGCCGCCGGGGCAGGCGAAGTACTTCCGCGTCTGGTTCCTTCCGACGACGGCCGGGGTGCAGAGCGGGAGCATCGATGTGCAATGCGATCCGCCGGGCGGGATGTTCTCGCTCGTCCTGGCGGGCGTGGGAGCGGTGCCGCGTTAGGACTAGATGTCGACCATGCAGACCGTCGACGCGACCGTCAGTGTGGGTGGCGTCGGCACGCGGTGCACCAGCGCGATGAATTCACGCGTGAGCGCCTCCCCTCCCTCGCTCTGCCGTGATGCCGGCAGATGCAGCTCCAGCGAGATCCGGTCGACGCGCGCCAGCACGCCGGTCTTCGCGGCAATGCTCCATTCCGCGGACTCGCAATCGAGCTTGAGCCAGGAGCAGCGCTTGATCCAGTGCGCTGCGAAGACGTCGTCGAGCGTGACGCACTCCACCGTTTCGCTCGACCAGCCGCGCGGGGTGCGGCGCATGGTGGAGAGCGCCGCCCACCTGGTCAAGTGGCTGGCCTAGCAGTTTGTTGAAATTCGATATTTATCTACGAAAAGAACTGTTTTTGGGGTACGGAAAACATCGGAAGTGAAAAACAAATCGTTTGTAGCGCGTTCTGAGCGGTCGCTA
>JANMVY010000557.1:0-2219 GCA_031393535.1 Actinomycetes bacterium
CCGTGCGTCGGCGAGATCGACCATGTGAGCTACGACCGGCTCGTGGTCGATCTGCTCGCGTTCCTCGACGGCGACACCGACGAGGTGGTCGAGGCTCTCGACCAGCGCATGCGCGATGCAGCGAAGAACCTCGAGTTCGAGCTCGCGGCGCGACTGCGCGATCGGCTCGCGAGCGTGCGCCGCGCGATCGAAAAGCAGCAGATCGTCGCCGAGCGCGACGAGGACCTCGACGTGATCGGCCTTGCCGATGACGAGCTCGAGGCCGCGGTGCAGGTGTTCTTCGTGCGCAAGGGTCGCGTGGTGGGTCGAAAGGGGTTCATCGTCGACAAGGTCGAAGACACAGACGCGCATCAGCTGGTCGACAAGATCCTGGAAGGCCTGTATGCCGACGAGCCTCCGCTCGGCATCCCGAAGTTGGTATTGGTGCCCCACGATCCGGCCGAGCTCGAGTTGCACGAGTGGTGGCTCGGCGAGCAACGCGAGTCGAAGGTCGAGATACGCGTGCCGCAACGTGGCGACAAGCGCACCCTGCTCGAGACCGTCACCCGCAACGCGCAGGAGGAGTTCACGCGGCATCGCCTGAAGCGCGCGACCGATCACAATGCACGAGCGCAGGCCCTCAACGAGTTGCGCGACCATCTCGACCTGCCCGAGGCGCCGTTGCGCATCGAGTGTTTCGACATGAGCCACATCCAAGGCAGTGACTATGTCGGCTCGATGGTCGTGGTCGAGGACGGGTTGGCGAAGCGCAGCGACTATCGACGCTTCAAGATCAAGACCGTCGAGGGCAACGACGACTTCGCGGCCATGGAGGAAGTGCTCACGCGCCGGTTCCGTGCGTATCTCGACGACATCGCGAAACCCGTGGCCGATCGCGGCGGACGGTTCTCCTATCCACCGCAACTGCTGGTGGTCGATGGCGGCAAGGGTCAACTCGGCGTCGCGATGCGGGTGCTCGAAGAGCTCGGACTCGAGGGCGAGATCCCCGTGTGCTCGCTTGCCAAGCAGTTCGAAGAAGTGTTCGTGCCGGGTAACCCCGACCCGATCCGCCTGCCGCGTCAGAGCGAGGCGCTGTACTTGTTGCAGCGCATCCGTGACGAGAGCCACCGTTTCGCGATCGCGTATCACCGGCAACTGCGCGACAAGCGCATGACGACGAGCGTCCTCGACGACATCGACGGCCTCGGCCCGGCGCGCAAGAAGCGATTGCTCAAGGAGTTCGGTGGTGTGAAAGCAGTGCGAGCCCTCACCGTTGACGACCTGCGAGCGCTCACGTGGTTGCCCGACGCGGTGGCCGACAACCTCTACAAGAAGCTGCACGCACCCCCCACGTCTCGCGCCTCTCGCACGTCGCCCCGCCCCACTTTCCCTTCGTCGAACGAACGCGGCTGACGGTGGCTCGAGAGCGTTCGACGAAGGACGAGGGCGCGTACGAGAGCGAGGACGAGGGCGACGCGTGGGAGCGGCATGCGGCGTGGTGGCACGAGGGGTTCAGCGAAGGTGCAGATCCCGAATACGAGGAGCAGATGTTGCCCCTCGCGGCGGAGCACCTCGCGGGCGCGCACCGGGTGCTCGATATCGGTTGCGGCGAAGGTCAGGTGTCGCGGCTCGCGACGCGCGGGGGAGCGAGCACGGTGATCGGCGTCGACCCGACGTGGGCGCAGGTGGCCGAGGCGCGGCGGCGCAGCGGCGGGCCGACGTATGCCCGTGCCGGGGCGAAGGCGTTGCCGTTTCGCGACGGAGCGTTCGACGCGGTGGTGGCGTGCCTGGTGTTCGAGCACATCGTCGACGTCGACGACGCGATCGCCGAGGTCGGTCGGGTTCTCGCAGCGGGCGGGCGGTTCTTGTTCTTCCTCAACCACCCCCTGCTGCAGACCCCGAACAGCGGTTGGATCGACGACCAGATGCTCGATCCGCCCGAGCAGTACTGGCGCATCGGCGCCTACCTCGACGAATCGGTGATGATCGAAGAGGTCGCGAAGGGCGTGCACCTGCCGTATGTCCATCGGCCGCTGTCGCGCTACGTGAACGCGCTCGCCGCGAACGGCCTTTACATCGAAACGATGCTCGAGCCGCCCCCGCCGCCGGGGTTCGTCGCGCTCGCGCCCGAGTACGAGGACGCGGCGTCGATACCGCGACTGTTGTTCCTTCGCTGCTGGAAGCCGACTCTCGGCCCCACGACCACGACCTAGGATCGTGCGCGATGAGCGACTACGTGA
>JANMVY010000603.1:0-3180 GCA_031393535.1 Actinomycetes bacterium
CGATCGCAGCAACGACATGATCATCGTGGGTGGGGTCAACATCTACCCGGCCGAGATCGAAGGAGCGCTCATCCAGCACCCCGCGGTCGGCGACGTCGCGGTGTTCGGTATCCCCAACGAGGACACCGGCGAGGAGATCAAGGCGGTCGTCGAGCTCCGTGCAGGGTTCGAGCCGAACGACGAGACAACGAAGTCGATCATGGCCTATTGCCGCGAGAACATCGCCCGCCAGAAGCATCCGCGCACGATCGACTTCACCACCGAGATGCCCCGCGACCCGAACGGCAAGCTTTACAAGCGCAAGCTGCGCGACCCGTACTGGGAAGGTCGTACGCGCTCGATCTAGTGTTCGGGTCGCACACCAGCGAAACCGCGTCGAACGGCGCGACAACTCAGGGGGAGCGATGACCGGACGACTTGTCGGCAAAGTGGCGATCATCACGGGTGCGGCGCGTGGGCAGGGGGCGGCACACGCGCGGCGTTTCGTAGCCGAGGGTGCGAAGGTGGTGCTCGGCGATGTGCTCGACGACGACGGTCACGGTGTCGCCGCGTCACTCGGTGACTCGGCGCGTTTCGTTCACCTCGATGTCACGAGCGAGACCGACTGGGACAACGCGGTCATGGCCGCGGGCGCATTCGGTCCGTTGAACGTGCTCGTGAACAACGCGGCCATCCACTGGGTGCGGCCGATCGAGCACGAGCGTCCCGAGCAACTCGAGAAGATCTGGCGAGTGAATTTTCTCGGCCCATACATCGGCATGCAGAAGGCCATCGCCCCGATGCGCGCCGCGGGCGGTGGGTCGATCGTGAACGTGTCGTCCACCGCGGGCCTCACCGGGCTGGCGTACCACTCGGCCTACGGGCACACCAAGTGGGCCATCCGCGGTGTCACCAAGGTCGCCGCAGTCGAGCTCGGTGGCGACGGTATCCGCGTGAACTCGGTGCACCCGGGCCCCATCAACACTGACATGCTTGCTGCGAGCCCCGGCGCGACGCCCGATGTGAAACGGTTCCAGCACTTGCCGGCGCGGCGCTACGGCGAGCCCGACGAGGTTGCGTCGCTCATGGTGTTCCTCGCCAGCGACGAGAGCGCCTTCATGACCGGTACCGAGTTCGTGATCGACGGCGGCTCACAGGCCGGCCCGGCACCCACCTACGAGTGGCACCCCGAAGTTCACGGGAGATGACCTCGATGATCTCGGGCTTCGATCACCTCGCGATCACCTGCAATGACGTCGATATGTCGATCGAGTTCTACGAACGTGTGCTCGGCGCCGAGCTGCTGCTCGCCGAGATGTGGCGCGGCGGCAAGATGCCGGTTGCCATCATGCAGATCGGTGCCAATCGCCTGAGCTTGCACCAGGCCGTATCGCCGGCGCAGCCGCACGCGCACGTACCGACACCTGGCTCGGTCGACGTGTGCTTTCGCTGGGTCGGGCCGATCAGTGCGGCCATGGTCCACCTCGAGCGCAACGATGTCGCCGTCGTCGAAGGCCCGGTGCCGCGGCCGGCGAGCAACGGCGAGCGCGGTATGTCGGTGTACTTCCGCGACCTCGACGGCAACCTGCTCGAACTGCTGACGATCGCGAGCGAGACACCGCAGTCGTGACCGCACGCGCAGTGCTGCGCGAGAGCCTGGTTGCGTTCGTGGTCGCGCTCGTCGCGGCGATCGCGAGCACCTGGCCGCTCGCGACACGTCTGAGCACCGGTGCGCGCGACCGGGTCGACGTGCTCTACGAGGCATGGCTCATCGACTGGATCGGCCATGCGGCAACCTCGTCGGCACGCGTGTTCGACCCGAACCTCTTCCACCCAGCGCCGGCCGCGGCGACGGGCGCCGATCCATTGCTCGGTGTCGCATTGCCGCTCGCGCCTCTGCGCTTCATGGGGTTCGGCCCGCTGGCGGTGCACAACATCGGCCTGCTCATGGCGATCGCGTTCACAGCGGCTGCCGGGTACGCCTGCGGCAGGGTGATGACCGGAGCGCGCGCGGCAGGGGTTGTGGTGGCCGCTGCGCTCGCGTTCGGTCCGGTGTTCACCACCGAAGGCGGACACATCCAGATCATCGCGTGTGCCGGCTTGCCGCTCGCGGTGCTCGGCGCGTGGCTCGTCGTCGACGCCGCGCGCGCGGCACGACCATCCACCGGCGCGGTTGCGTTGTTGAGCGCATCGCTCGCCTGGCAGATCACCGTGTCGTTCTATGTCACCTTCTACGCGGCGATCGCCGCCGCGCTCGTGCTCGTCACCCAGGCGCGGCACCTGCGCCGCGCCGACCTCGTCCGTCTGGCCATCGGCGGGGCCGCGTTCGCGTTGATCGCCGTGCCACTCGTGATGCAGTATCGGCGTCGGCCGGAGCCGGTGCCGTCGCTCGGCGAGGCCTTGGCCCGCGTCGGTCCCCTGAGTGGCGACTTCGTGCACACCCATCCGAAGTTGCTCGTGTGGGGTGGCCTGCTCGGTCGCGGATCGGGGTGGTTCGCCCTTACGGGCGGCGCGTTCCCCGGGCTCGCCATCGTCGCCGGCGCCGTGTTCGGCGCCGGGTACGCGTGGCGCTCGCGCGACGCGGCGGTGCGCCGGGTTGGCGGGGTGGCGGCGGTGCTCGTGGGCGCCGGCGCGGTGCTCGCGCTCGGTGCAGCACCTAGCGGTCCACGCCGGTTCACGCCCTGGCGTTTCGCCATGCAACTCGTGCCACCGTTGCGCGGGCTACGCGCTGCGAACCGGGGAATCGTGGTAGCGCTCGTCGGCCTTGCGTTGCTCGCGGCGCTCGGAGTCTCGTGGATCGCGCCGCGGCTGCGACTGCCGCCAACCGCGGTGGCGGCCGGGCTCGCTTTCCTGATCGTGCTGGAAGGTCTCGGGTCGTGGGGCGGTACGCCACAGGTCGAGATTCGCGAGGTCGATACGTATCTGGCGCACGACTCCTCTGCGGGAGCCGTGCTCTACCTCCCGGTGCCCTTGGGCGACGTTGCCTCGGTGTTCGAGTGGTCGCAAGCCGAGGTCGCTTTTCGAACCACCGCGCATCATCGCGCGACGGTCAACGGCTATGGCAGCTACGTGCCCGACTCGTACTTCGCGATGAAGCGCGCTGTGGCATCGCTACCCGACGACGCGTCGCTCGCCGCGCTCCGCGATCTCGGTGTGCGGTTCGTGGTGGTCGACCGCGCGGCGGCTGTCGGAACGCCATGG
>JANMVY010000606.1:0-4450 GCA_031393535.1 Actinomycetes bacterium
CGCGAACTTTGACCTGATCGGTTCCCACATAGCGGCGCAACAGCGCCCGGTTGGCTTGGAATCCGCCGTCGGCAAGTACCACGCAGCGGGCGCGAACACGTGCAGGGATCGACGAGGTCCGCGCGCCGAGGTCGAGCACCCAATGGTCGCCATCGCGCGACAAGGTGCGGGCGCGGGCGGGCTGCACGATTCGTGCTCCGCTCCGTACGAAGTCGTCGCGGCACCGCGTGAGAAAGTCGCCCAGGCCGAATCCGGCGTATCGCATGCCCGGCTCGGTCAGGCGTACCGGCGAGAACACCTTGGCCCGATGAGCGTGCAGCGGGTCGGTCATGAGGACACCACCATGGGCCTCGATCCACGCAACGGCTCGCGCCGCGTGGGTGGCCCATGCATCGACCACCACGCGATCAGCGTGGCCGTCGGTGAGGTCGGTGATCATCGCGGCCAGCGTGGTCGGGTCGGTGCGTGGGTCGCGGAGCACGGCGTGCAGCGCACCACCCGACACGATCGAGTTTCCCCAGCCGGGCTTTCGTGCCGAGCGCTCGATCAGCGCAACCCGGCAACCGGCCTCGCGCGCCGCGGATGCGGCAACCCACCCGGCGAGCCCGCCCCCGACGACGGCGACATCGACGGCGGCCGCGATCCGGGGTGTGGCATCGAGCACGGCGCGATCTTACGCCGGCGTCGTCGATCGCCTGGCCCAGACCGCCCACAGCGGATCGCCGGGCGACGTCCGTGAGGTGCGCAGTGCATGCTCGGGCTTCGCGAAACCGCCTGCCTGCTCGAAGTACTTCCGCACGATGTCCACCCGCCCGATGTCGTCGGTCATCAGCCACGCCCGGATGGCTTTCGTGGGAAAGCAGCGGTTCGAGAACGTGATCACGAGCGGCGCGCCATCGCGGAGAACTCGGGCGGCCTCGCGAAAAACCTCGATGGGTCGCACGAGGTAGTCCACCGACACGCAGCATGTGACCGCGTCGAAGGTGGCGTCGTCGAACGGCAACGTGAAGTCGCGGTTCAGGTCGCGGACGACCCACGCCGCGGCCTGTGGATTCGCGGCCAACTCCAGCGCGTTCATGCCGAGCGCGACCAGGCGCCCGGGCGTGGTGCGAAAGTGCGAAACCCACGACGACATGAGGTCGAGCACCTCACCGTGCAGTGCAAGCTCCTCGTACAGCGCACCCACTGCGTCGATCGCCCCGTGGTCGATGTGGGTCACGAACCGGCTCGGCGCGTAGAAGTGCGCGTCGTCCGCCGGGTCGCCACGGTCGAAGGAGCCGAATGCGAACCCGTCGTCGTCCATGATCGAAGCTTCGCGCACGTTGTGCCGGGCTCGTCTTCGCGGCGGATCGCGTTCTGCGGGAACGCCTGCGGTACCGTCGATAACACGAGGTCGCCCTCGCGAGGGCCCCGGGTGACTGACAACGGAGTGCAGATGAGCCGACGCGAGTCGTTGTACGACCAAGGGTTCTGTCGCGTCGCCGTGGCTGTCCCGCGTCTGTACCTGACCGAGCCGGCGCGCAATGCCGTGTCCACCATCGAGCTCGCACGCCGGGCCGATGTCGCGGGAGCCGTGCTGGTCGTGTTCCCCGAGCTCGGTGTGTCGGGGTACGCGAACGACGACCTCTTCCATCAGGACGCCCACCTCGACGCAATCCGTGAGGCATTGCGCACCATCGTCGAGGCGAGTGCCGAACTGCGTCCGTTGCTGTTCGTCGGTGCGGCCCTGCGCATCGAGGATCGTGTGTTCAACACCGCCGTCGCGATCCACGGCGGGCTCGTACTCGGGGTGGTACCGAAGAGTTATCTTCCGAACTACCGTGAGTTCTACGAGAAGCGCCAGTTTGCCGCCGCTCGCGACGCACGTGGCGCCACGATGCGGTGGGATGGCGTCGATGTGCCGTTCGGAACCGACCTGATCTTCAGTCCGACCGATCTCGCCGAGCTGCGTGTGCACGCCGAGATCTGCGAGGACGTGTGGGTGCCGATCCCGCCGTCGACATATGCGGCCATGGCGGGCGCGAACGTGTTGGTGAACCTGTCGGCGAGCAACATCACGATCGGCAAGCACGCCTACCGACGCCAGCTCGCGGAATCGCAATCTGCGCGCTTGATCGGTGCGTACTTGTACACGGCGGCCGGTTTCGGCGAGTCGACGACCGACATGGCCTGGGACGGCGACGCGTTCATCTACGAGAACGGCCGGCTGCTCGCGCAAGGCGAGCGGTTCACTGCTGATGACCAACTCGTCACCGCCGATGTCGATCTCGTGCAACTGGCGGCCGATCGAATGCGCATGACATCGTTCACCGACTGCACGACCGATCATCTCGATCGTCTCGACCTGCGCAACGTCGAGTTCGCGTTCGGTCTCGACGATGTCGCGGTTCCGTTGGCGCGCGAGGTCGACCGGTACCCGTTCGTGCCGTCCGATCCCCACACGCGCGATGAGCGATGCGCGGAGGTGTACCAGATCCAGGTGCGAGGCCTGGCAACCCGCCTGGTCGCGACGCGGATGCAGCACGTGGTCATCGGCGTGTCGGGTGGGCTCGACTCGACCCAGGCGTTGCTCGTCGCCTGCCACACCATGGACGAGCTGAACTTGCCGCGGAGCAACGTGCGCGCGGTCACGATGCCGGGCTTCGGTACCACGACCGGCACTCGCGAGAACGCACATGAGCTGATGGCGGCCTTGGGCGTCACAGCGACCGAGGTCGATATCCGCCCCGCGTCGATGCAAATGCTCCGTGATCTCGACCACCCGGCGGCGCACGGTGAGCCCGTCTACGACATCACCTATGAGAACGTCCAGGCCGGCGCGCGCACGTCGTACTTGTTCCGTCTCGCGAACCTCACCAACGGTCTGGTCGTGGGTACCGGCGATCTGAGCGAACTGGCGCTCGGCTGGTGCACATACGGCGTGGGCGATCAGATGGCGCACTACAACGTGAACGCTTCGGTGCCCAAGACCCTTCTGCAGTTCCTCATCCGCTGGGTGGCTGACGGCGACACCGTGCCTCGTGGCGCGCGAGATGTGCTGCACCGCATAGTGGTCACCGAGATCTCACCCGAGCTGGTGCCGCCGAGCGACCACGGCGATGTCATCGAGCAGCGCACCGAGCACATCATCGGTCCGTACGCGCTGCACGATTTCTTTCTGTATTACACCCTGCGCTACGGCATGCGTCCGAGTCGCATCGCATATCTCGCATCGCACGCGTGGGGCGATCGACATCACGGGTCGTGGCCCGACCTGTTGTCCGCGCAGCGACAACGCGAGTACGACATCGACGAGATCGTCAAATGGCTGCGCGTGTTCTTGCAGCGTTTCTTCGCCACGAGTCAGTTCAAGCGCAGTGCGATGCCGAACGGTCCCAAGGTGGGTTCAGGTGGTTCGCTGTCGCCGCGTGGCGATTGGCGCGCACCGAGCGATTCGAGCGCCGCGGCGTGGCTCGCCGAGCTCGACGCGGCGTATCCGCCCGCGCAGTGAGAAGGTCGCGCCGCGAACCCGGCACTACGCTGCCCTCGTGCTGCATCATGTGACGCTCTGGGTGCCCGATCTCGCACGCGCCCAGCAGTCGTGGAGCTGGCTGCTCGGCGAGCTCGGTTATGCCCGCGACGGTTCACTCGACTCGGTGTTGCTCTTCCGTCATCCCGGCGGGGTCGCGATTGCGCTCGAGCAGTCGGCCGACATGGTCCCGGGCATGCTCTACAGCCGGTTGCGACCTGGCCTGAACCATATGGCGTTCACTGTCGATTCGGTGACGGTGTTCGATCGTGTGCACCTCGACGCGTCGCAGCACGGTTGGACCGAATTGCCGGTCGACGGCCACCCCATTGCGGGCGGCGCGCGGGTCGCGTACTACGAGGACCGTGACGGTTTCGAAATCGAGCTCGTCGAACCCACCGTGCGCTGATCCGATCCGGCGCGGGCCAACGTCGGCCCCAGCAGTCGGTCGACCGCGCGCTCCACGTTCGTGCCACGGAAGAACCCCCGGTTCATTCCCGCGTGCAACGCGACCGGGTTGGTGAAGACGAACGATCGGAAGTCGTCCTCGGTGATCAGGCCACGATCGACGCTCTCGTGGGCTTCGACGAGCACCTCGTTCATGTCGGTGACATCCCAGTGCGCATTGTCGGAACCGAAGACGGCCTGCAACGCAGCACCGAACGGGTTGACCGCTCGATCGAACGCGTGCGCGTTCATCGGGTCGTCGGCCTCGCAGCCGAACCAGAACGGCGCCACGAACAGATCGAGCATCTCGCGCGCATCGTGCATCGACACGGCCGCGAAGTTGTCGCGCTGCGCGACGTCGGGTTGTGTACGACCGAACATTGCCCGCAGCTCGTCGAGGTGCGCGAGCACGCGCGGTTCGCCATGCTCCTCCAACAACTGCATGAACAGCGCGTGATCGAGGTTGGCCGGGTCGTAGGCGTCGATGCGGCCCGC
>JANMVY010000621.1:0-2298 GCA_031393535.1 Actinomycetes bacterium
CTTCGCGCAACATGCGATGGTCGTCGGCGAGCATCAACCGGATTGTCATGATCAAACCTCTGGCGGATCGAGTCAGGGGCACGACCGATGCGATACCCACTGGTCCATCGGCCTCACGCGGATGGTTCATTAGGGAAACCCGGCGGAGATGTAGGCCATTCGGCCACGCGCGGCGCTGCTCGGTCAGCGTGCGGGCGCAGGCTCGAAGCACTGCGCCACCGTCGCTCGGCAGTACACGACGTAGACCGTCGCGTCGCCGTCGGCCGGGGCGCCGTGCGCGTCGCGACCGGCCGCGGCGCCCACGATCGAATCGTAGGCCAGCTGCCATTCACCGGACAGTTCCAACAGTTCGCCGAGCTGGCTCTCGCGGCGCCACACGATCACGTCGACCGCGCGTTGGTCGAGCACGTCGTTCCAGCCGGGTTCGCCGTGCACGAGGCGCAGGTAATCGCGCACGAGTGCCCGGTCGTGCAGGTCGTAGCGGTCGTCGATGAACACGGGCACCCCGCCGTCATATCGCCACTCGAGGTAGTTCCCGACGAAGTCCTCCTCTGCGACATGCACGGAACCGTCGAGCAAACCACGAGCGTCGAGCCAGTCGACGGCCGAGACGGGGTACGCGCTGAGCCGGTAGTCACCCGATGCCGCGTTCGAGACCATGAGCAACGGCGCCGACAGACCGAGCACGATCGTCGCGCACCGGGTCGCGGGTGACCGCAACTCGGTGAGCGAACCGATGCCTTCGAGCCCACGTGCCAACACGGGCACGAGCACGACTGACGCGACAGCAACGTTGCGCGCTGCCATCGCACCCGCGAGCGCGAAGACGGCAAGCGGGATCGCGCCTCGATAGCCGGGTCGGCGCACGACCGTGACAATGCCCACCGCCACGAGCACGAGGAACACGCGCGCCCAGCTCTGCGTGAAATCGGTCGACTTCCATTCCTGCACGTTGCCAAGCACGTCCTGTCGGCGCAGCAGGCTGAGTGGAAACGTCAGGAGCACTGGTCCGACCGGACTCAGCACGCCACCGAGCACGCAGCCGATCGCGAGGTCACGCATGGCGCGCAACTCGCGCGAGACGGACTCACCGTCGAGCCGGGCGCCCAGTGCGAGCGTACCCAATGCGACGAGCCCGAGGGGGAACGAGCCGTGCATGTTCACCCACAGCCAACCGACGGGGATCAGCCACGTCGCGCGGATCGCACCATCGGCCGCGAGCAATGACACGGCGAGGAACAACAGACCGAACATCAGTGGACGCTCGCTCCACACCGTGCCACCGATCGCGAGCGCGCCGCCCACCGCGATGACCCGCGGCACAAGCGCGTGTGCCGGAGCCGACAGCCGCCAAAGGCACGCGGTGAGCGCCATGGAGATCGCCGCGACCAGGAGGCGGATACCCGCTGCGCCGGCGATGCGATCCGCGGTGTCGTACACCACCGAGGCGAACCAACTCTGCACGACCCACGTCCGTCCGTTCGACGTCCACGAATACGGGTCGTGCGCACCCATCCACAACCGACCGAGATGGCCGTTCGTGATCCATCTTCCCGTGGCGAGGTGGGTCAGAAAGCTGTTGTCGTGCAACTCCCCCGAACCGACCAGCCCCGCGACCAACACGAGTACCAGCGCACACACGGTGCCGAGCGACCCAACGCGCGCCGTTGACTCGGCGTCACCACCAGGCGCGCCGACCGCGGTGGCGAGCCCACCGTCCACGACCGCGACTTCGGGTGGACGACCGGTTCGTGTGAGCGCCACTTGCGTGCCTCAGAAGGTGTTCTTGATGTTGATCATCGCAGGGCCGATGACCACCACGAACAGGGCCGGGAACACGCAGAAAACCATTGGGATGAGCATCTTCACCGGCGCCTTCATCGCCCGCTCCTGCGCGAGTTGACGGCGCCGCACCCGCATCTCGTCGGCTTGCGCCCGCATCACGCGCCCGATCGAGATGCCAAAGGTGTCGGCTTGGAGGATCGCGAGGACGAACGAGCGAACCTCCGGGATGTCGATGCGCGCTTCGAGCGCGCGCATGGCGTCGGATCGACTCGCACCTGCGCGAGTTTCGCCGAGCATGCGACCGAACTCCTCGGTGAGGGGGCCTGGCACCGCGTGGATCGTGCGATCGAGCGCCTGTTCGAAACCGAGGCCGGCTTCGACCGAGATCGTGAGCAGGTCGAGGATGTCGGGCAGTTGCCGCAGCACCTGCTTCTGGCGATCGGCGACCATGCGGTTCAACTTGGCATCAGGTCCGATACCGAGCGAAACACACAACATCAGCGTCACGGACAT
>JANMVY010000623.1:0-1773 GCA_031393535.1 Actinomycetes bacterium
ATGCTCGGGGCGAGCACCATCGTGAGCCGCGACGAGCTCTCGGGGCCCGCGAAGGCGCTCGCCAAGATGCGATGGGCGGGCGCGGTCGACGCCGTGGGCAGCCACACCCTCGCCAACGTGCTGTCGATGACCTATGAGAACGGCTGTGTGGCCGCCTGCGGCCTCGCGCAGGGGATGGACCTGCCCTCGTCGGTGGCCCCGTTCATCCTGCGTGGCGTCACCCTTGCGGGGATCAACTCGGTCACCGTGCCGCACGCGAAGCGGGTCGAGACGTGGCGACGCCTCGCCGCCGACCTGCCTGCGGACAAGCTTGAGTCCATGACGACCGTGGTGCCTCTCACGGCGGTCATCGCCCTGGCCGACGAGATTCTCGCGGGTCGCGTGCGTGGCCGGATCGTCGTCGACGTGAATGCATGACGAGTGGCCGAGACCTCGCCGGCAAGGTCGCGATCGTCACCGGTGCGAGCCGGGGCGTGGGCGCGGCCACTGCGATAGCGCTCGGCGCGGCGGGCTGTGCGGTCGTCTGCGCGGCTCGCGCCACGGCCGACAAACCGTTGCGGCTCCCGGGCACGATCGACGCGACTGCTGCGCGCATCGTTGTCGCCGGGGGTGAGGCACTTGCTGTCGCCACGAACCTCGCGAGCGAGGACGACATCGTGGCCATGGTGGCGCGCACCGTAGGCCACTTCGGGCGCCTCGACTTCTTGGTGAACAATGCGGCGATCACGTTCGTCGGCGGGCTCGGGATGGCACGCAAGCGCTACGAACTGATCATGGCGGTCAACACCATGGCGCCATTGGTCACGATGCGTGAGGTCGCGCCGCACATGGCAGCCGTCGGCGGCGGCTCGATCGTCAACGTGTCTTCGGCGGCCGCACTTGTGCCGATCGACGGTCTCATGGCCTACGGCATGTCGAAGCTGGCCCTCGAGCACCTCACCCTCGATGCGGCGCGCGAGCTGCATGCGCAGGGCACCAACGTCAATTGCTTCCGCATCGACGTCGCGGTCGCCTCCGAGGGGTTCCTCGCGAATGCGCCCGACGCCGACCACGACACGTGGGAACCGTGCGAAGTCCCAGCCGAGGGCATCGTGTGGATGCTGCGTCAGCCCGTGTCGTACACCGGCCGCCGCGAGTCGATGCACGCGTTGCGCCAACGCGAAGGAATCATGGCGAGCCGGGCCCCTGCACCGGCGTCCCACGAGCCACCAGTCGAGCTGTTCGATGGCCTGTATCAGTCTGCGACCGACGCACATTTCGTCGACGGGTGACAGCGCGAATGGGGTGGGGTCAGCGCACCCGTCGCGACCGTGCCGCGTGAGGTGTGCCGCGACTACCGTGTGCCGGTTCCGACGAGCGAGCCTGACGAGACGAGGGGGACATGGTGTCCGACTACGAGTGCGTGCTGTACGAAGAGGCCGAGGGCGTTGCCACGGTCACGTTGAACCGGCCCGACAAACATAATTCGTTCAGCCCCACCCAGATTCGCGAGATCGAAGACGTGTGGAAGAAGCTCCGCTTCAATGACGATGTCGCGTGCGTGATCGTCACCGGCGCCGGTGAGCGAGCGTTCAGCTCGGGTATCGACCTGTCGTTCGTCCACCCGCAGCCGGTCTCGAAGGTCGTGATCGACGATCCGATGTTGAAGATCGGGCCGAAGACCAACGACCTCTGGAAGCCGGTCATCGCGGCGGTGAACGGCATGGCGTGTGGCGGCGCGTTCTACATCCTCGGCGAGGTCGAGTTCATCATCGCCTCGGACACCGCCACATT
>JANMVY010000186.1:0-1959 GCA_031393535.1 Actinomycetes bacterium
GGTCGATCGCATCGCCACCGAGTTGCAGGCGGGTCGCGTCGCGCTGGTCGGGCGGACCGAAGCCGAGGTGTCGGCCGAGCTCGGCGCACGGATGCTCGCCGAAGGCCATCACCGGGTGAACTTCGCGATCGTCGCCGCCGGCGAGAACGCGGCCAGCCCCCACCACGAAGCCGGCCATCGCGTCATTCGCCCCGGCGATGTGGTGTTGTGCGACTTCGGGGGCAGCATGCTCGGCACCGACGGCGTGGGGTACTGCAGCGACATCACTCGCTGCGTGCACGTCGGTGATCCCTCCAACGAGTTCGCCGACTTGTACGCGGTGCTGCACGAGGCGCAGGCCGCGTCGGTGCGAGCCGCGACTGTCGGCACGCCGTGTGAAGAGGTCGACGCGGCGGGGCGTCGGGTGATCGAAACTGCCGGATACGGCGAGTACTTCATCCATCGCACTGGCCACGGCATCGGCGTCGAGGCGCACGAGGACCCGTACATCGTGGCGGGCAACACGACACCGCTCGCACCCGGTCATGCCTTCTCGATCGAGCCGGGCATCTACATCCCCGGTAAGTTCGGGGCACGGCTCGAGGACATCGTTGTGGCCACCGAGGCCGGGCCCGACATGCTCAATCGGGCGAACCACGCATTGGCCGTGATCGACGTCTGATCTCGCGTGGTTCTGGCCCGCTACACGGTTGGCTTCACCAGGATCTTGCATTGGTCGGTGGGGTGTTTCAGCGCGGCGAACGCAGCCGCGAATCCGGCCAGGCCGACCTCTCCGGTGACGAAGGCATCGACGGGCAAGCGGCCTTGCGCGACGAGGTCGATGGTGACCGCAAAATCCTGACGCCGGTAGTACACGACGAAGTGGATCGCGAGCTCCTTGATCAACGCGAGCACCGGCACGAAGGTGTCGGGTTTCGTGCAGACCCCGGCGACGATCAACCGGCCGTGCACCGCGGTGGCGTTGACACACGTGGCGATCATTCCCGGGGTGCCGACGCACTCGAACACCACGGGAAACCTGCGATCGATCGCATCGGCTGTCGGATCGATCACCGAGGTCGCACCCACCCGCAGGGCGGTGTCACGCCGACGTGCGACCGGATCGCTTACCACCACTTCACGTGCGCCGTGATGGCGCGCCCACATCGCGATCGCGAGACCAACCGGCCCGCCGCCCACAACCAGCACGTCGTCGCCGGGCCTCAGCGATGCGCGTTCCACGGCGTGCAGGCCGACCGCGAGCGGCTCGATCAGCGCCCCGTGATCGAGCGTGACGGAGTGGGGGACGACGAAGGCTTCGCGCGCGGACACCCTGACGTACTCCGCGTAGCCGCCGCTCGATCCACCGACCCCGATCATGTCGACGCTCGCGCAATGGGCGACATCGCCGGTGACGCACGGGACGCACGTGCCGCAACCGATGAGCGGCAACGCACTGACGCGAGCGCCGATCGTCCATGCGTCGACCGCGGCGCCGATCGCTACGACCTCACCACAGAACTCGTGACCCATGACGAGCCCCGCAGCCATGTTGTCGACCGCCTTCAGGTCGCTGCCACAGATACCGCACGCGTGCACGCGCAACACCAGCTCCCCGGGGCCGGGGGAGGGGTCGGGAACCTCGATGATGTCGAAGCTGTGGATCTCGTTGACGACTGCTGCGCGCATGTATTGCTCCGCTCACTGGTTCGGTTCGTCAGAGCCTGGCGACCGCACCGCCGTTGACGTCGACCGCGGTGCCCGTGGAGCGGCCGGTGATCAGTGCGATCTTGCCCGTGAGTTGCGGCACCTGGCGGATCGTAATGCGTCGGCCCAATCCCGAGGCCGATTGCGGGGGCCGCGCGGGTGTCACCTACCGTTCTCGACGTGATTCGCCTCGACGCCGCGACGGTGATGCTGCAGTGGTCCGTGGGCGGCCTCTTCTTTCTCTGGATCACCACGCGTCGTCGCTCGGTGGGC